>JAEURL010000057.1 GCA_016789165.1 Anaerolineales bacterium
ACGGCCAACGCCGAGTACCTGGGCCGGCTGTTGCAGGACCTGCTCGAACTTTCCCGGGTGGGCCGGCGCGAGGAGCCGGACGAAAGCCTGGCGGTGCAGAGCGTCCTGGACGAGGTGCTGCTGGACCTGGCCCAGGTCTTCGCCGACCGCGGCGTCACGCTGGACCTGCCGACCGAGTGGCCGGTGGTGCGCTACTCGCGCGTCCGCCTGCGCCAGGTGTTCTCCAACCTGCTGACCAATGCCGTCAAGTTCATGGGGCCGCAGGCCAAGCCGCACATCGAGATCGGCTGGCGGGTGGCGCCGGCGGAAGCGCCCGAGGAGCGGCGCCTATCGGCCGGCCCGACCGGGGCGATGGCGGAGTTCTTCGTGCGTGACAACGGCATCGGCATCCACCCCGATTACCACCAGCGCATCTTCGTCCCTTTTGAGCGCCTCAAGCAGGTGGATGTGGCCGGCACCGGCGTGGGCTTGAGCATCGTCAAGCGGATCGTGGAGGGGCGCGGCGGCTGCATCTGGCTGGAGAGCCAGCCCGGCGCCGGCACGACCTTCTTCTTTACTCTGCCCGTGAGCCGCGTGGCCGCGCCGCTGCCGGCGGAGGAGGGGGTGGACCTGTGACGCGCCGGATCCTGCTGATCGAAGATAATCCCGATCACGCGTTGTTGATCCAGGCCTGGCTGGAGGATCACCCGGCGCTCGCCCCGCAGCTGACCGTCCTCAGCGATGGCCTGCAGGCGCTGGAGTTTATTCGGTGGCAGGCGCAGACCCCGGTGACGGGCCTGCCGGACCTGGTCCTGTTGGACCTGAAGCTGCCCAAGGTGGATGGCCTGGACGTGCTGCGCGCCCTGCGCGCCTCGGCCGCCTGGATGGCCGTGCCGGTGGTGGTCCTGACCACCTCCAATAACCCGGCCGATATTCGGGCCTCGTTTGCCAGCGGCGCCAACGCCTATCTGAGCAAAAGTTCGGCCCTGGAGGGCGCGATGCCCAAGCTGCTCGAGACGGTTGAACAAGCCATGCGGCCGGCCGCCGGCTGGCCGGAGGGGCGCGGCTGATGGAGACCCGCCCGCTGGTGCTGTGCGTGGACGACGATCCGCGCACCCTCGACATCCTGGCCAAGATCCTGGCGCGTCTGCCGGTGCGCCAGGCGGCGGCCCAGACCCCGCAGGCCGCCATCGAGCTGGCCGGCCGGCTGCTGCCGGACCTGCTGATCCTCGACCTGATGATGCCGGAGCTGGACGGCTGGCAGGTGCTGGAGGCGATCCGGCGCGGCCCGTGCCAGCCCCAGCTGCGCGTCCTGATCCTCTCCGCCAAGGACAACCCCGCCGAGCGGATGCTGGCCGCCAACGTGGCGCGCGTGGCCGCCTTTGTGGGCAAGCCGTTCGACGTGGCCGAACTGGCGCGCATTGTGCTGGATCTGCTGGGCGTGCCGGTGCCGGCCGGCTGGCCGGGCCTGGCCGGCGCGGGCGGGCCGGGCGCTCTGCCGGGAGATGACCATGGCTGAGCCCCTGCGCGTGCTGATCGTCGAGGATAACGCCGACCATGCCCGCCTGGCGTGCGAGTTCCTGCAGATCGCGGGCGAGTTCGTCACCGAGATCGCCGGCGACATCGAAACCTTGTGGGCCAAGCTGGCGGCTGACACCTACGATGTGGTCACGCTCGATTACAATTTGCCGGACGGCAACGGCCTGGGCGCCCTGCGCGAGCTGGGGGCGCGCGGCTACACGCTGGCCGTAGTCATGGTCACCGGCCGGGGCGACGAGCGGGTGGCGGCCCAGGCCATCCAGGCTGGCGCCATGGATTACATCGTCAAGACCGGCGATTACCTGAGCGCGCTGCCGGCCACGATCCAGAAGGCGGCCCGCACGCAGACCTTGCTGCGGGAGAATCAGCGCTCGCTGGAGCAGATCCGTTACCAGGCGCTGCTGCTTAACAACGTGCACGACGCCGTGGTGGTCTGGGACCTGAACGGCCGGATCACGTATTGGAACCGCGCCGCCGAAGCGCTCTTTGGCTGGGGGGCCGAGATCTGGCTGGGCCAGCACGCTAGCGAGTGTTACCAGACCCTTTTCATTCCGCCGTTAGAATTGCCGGAGCTGGCGCCGGGCGCGCCGCCGGTGACGGCCGAACGCTGCGGCCGCCGGCGGACCGGCGAGGAGTTCTGGGTGGATTCCAGCCTGACGGCGCTCGAAGACGCCGCCGGCCGGGCCATCGGCGTGATGGATGTCTCGCGCGACGTCACGGCCCGCAAGCGGCTGGAGGCCCAGATCCAGGCCGCCCAGACCCAGCTGACCCAGGCCGTGCGGCTGGCCGCCATCGGCGAGCTGGCCTCCGGGGTGGCGCACCAGATCAGCAACCCGCTGACCACCATCATCGCCGAGACGCAGCTGCTGCGGCGCGAGGTGGCGGCCGACAGCGCGCTGCGCGAGTCGCTGGAGGCCATCGAGCGCGGCGGCTGGCGGGCGCAAGAGGCCGTGCAGCGCCTGCTGGACTTCTCGCGGCCGGCCTCGGCCGAGCGCGAGCCGCTGGCCGTCAATGAGACCATCGCCCATGCCTTGGCCCTGGTGGGCGGGCTGATCGAGTCGATCGGCGTGAGCCTGGCCGTGGAGCTGGCCGAGGGCCTGCCGGCGGTGCCGGCCAACGCCCGCCAGCTGGAAGACCTGTGGGTCAACCTGCTGCTGCTGGCCCGCGATGGCACCAATGACGGCCAGCCGCACACGGTCCGCCTGTGCTCCAGCCTGGATGACGCCGGGCAGGTGCGGGTGGTGGTGGCCGACGACGGCCGGCCCATCCCGGCCGAGCAGCTGCCGGGGGTGTTCGAGCCGGATTTCACCGGGCCGCCGGCCGGCCGGGGCACCGGCCTGGAATTGAGTATTTGCCGCGAAATCGTCCGGCAGCACGCCGGCCAGATTGCGGCCGCCAGCGCGCCCGGCCAGGGCGTCGCGATAACCGTCACTTTGCCGACGAGGTGAGCTATGGACCCAATTGAACTCCTGGTCATCGAGGACGATGAGATTGTGGCGCGCACGATTGAACGCTCGTTGCGCGGCCACGAATTCCACGTGACCGTGGCCAACAGCGGCGTGCAGGGGCTGCAGGCCGCCCGGCGCCGGCCGCCGGCCCTGGTCCTGCTGGACGTGATTATGCCCGGCATGGACGGCTACGCCGTCTGCCGCGAGATGCGCGCCGACCCGCTGCTGACCGAGGTGCCGATCATCTTCCTCACGGCCAAGAGCAAGGACGAGGACAAGATCACGGGCTTCCGCGCCGGCGCCGACGATTACCTGACCAAGCCCTTCAACGTGGACGAGCTGCTGCTGCGCGTGCGCGCGGTGCTGCGCCGCACTCACCAGGTGGCGCCGCTGGCCCCGGACCTGGGCCCGCTGCTGACGGTGGGCGAGTACACGCTGGACACGCGCACCTTCAAGGTGGCCACGCCGCGCGGCGAGATCCAACTCACGCCGGTGCAGTATGACCTGCTCTACCACCTGATGAGCCATCCGGGCCAGATTTTCTCGCCCATGCGGCTGCTCCAGGAAGTCTGGGACTATCCGTCTGACGCCGGCAGCCCGGACCTGGTGCGGGTGCACATCAAGAACCTGCGCGAGCGC
This sequence comes from Anaerolineales bacterium, assembly GCA_016789165.1. Taxonomy (GTDB): domain Bacteria; phylum Chloroflexota; class Anaerolineae; order Anaerolineales; family UBA6663; genus SpSt-583. The sequence goes on from JAEURL010000057.1 coordinate 3,606, forward strand.
ATCGAGCGCGATCCGCACACGCCGACCTTTATCCGCACTGTCGCCGGCCACGGTTACACCGTCGCCGCCGGGTGATTGCCGCGCCATGCCTGAGCCTACCGTGCAGGGGTTCGAGTCGTCGAGCGCGTCGGCGTCGGCGCGCTGGTCCGCCGGCAGCCTGGGAATTGGCGCCGCCCTGGAAGCCGTGCTGGAGGGCACGCTCAACCGGCTGGGCAGCCGGGCCGGCGGGGTCGTTGTGCCCGCGGCTGACGGGCCGGGGCTGGTCTGGGCGGCGCAGGTGAACCTGCCGGAGGTCTGGCGGGGGCTGCCCGAACAGGCGGACGGCCCGCTGGGCCGCGCCCTGGCCGGCGGCCTGCCCGATGGCCCGCTGGCCGGCCAGGCCCCGGACCTGGGCGTCTATCACCTGACGCCGGTGTGCGCCGGCCGTGAACTCCTGGGACTGCTGTGTGTGCTCGGCGGCGAGCCGCGCCCGGAGGAGCGGGCCTGGCTGGCCGAGGCCGGCCGGGTGCTGGGACGCCTGCTGCGCGCCGCGCAGCCGGAGGCTGGCGCGCCGCGCGCCACCCAAGAGCAGGCGGCCCTCAGCCGCATCGCCACCGCGCTGACGTCCACACTGCAGCTCGACGAGATCCTCACCTCCACCATCGACGGCATCCGCCAGATCCTGAATGTCGAGGCGGCCTCGCTGCTGCTGCTGGACGAGGAGCGCGGCGAGCTGATCTTCAAGAAGACCCTGGGCGAGGACCCGGATTGGATCTTCCAGTACTCGCTGCAGATGGACCGCGGCCTGGTCAGCACCTGCGTGAGCGCCGGCCGGCCGCTGCTCGTCAACAACGTGGACGGGGACGGCCGCTTTTTTGCCACCGTGGATGCCGTGACCGGTTTTGAGACGCGCTCGGTGCTGTGCGCGCCCCTGATCGCGCACGGCCAGGTGCTGGGCGCCGTCGAGGTGATCAACAAGCGCGGCGGGCCCTTTGACCTGCACGACCAGGACCTGATGGTTTCCATGACGGCCTCGGTGGCCAACGCCATCCACAATGCGCGCCTGTTTCACCAGCTCACCATCGCCAACGCCGATCTGGAGGCCAGCCGCTGGGAAGTGACGCGCTCCCGCAATACCCTGCGCGCCCTGTTCGACGGCATTCCGCACCCGATCTACATCGTGGACCAGCGCTACAGCCTGGTGGCGCTCAACCGCGCCTGCGCCCAGATTGCGGCGGCCGGCGCGCTGCCGCCTCCGGCCGCCGCCGAACGCAACCCGTTCGCGGCCCTGGTCGGCCAGGTCTGTTACCAGGCCTTGTACGGGCGCACGGAGCCGTGCGCGGGCTGTCGGATCACCGAGACCCTGTTCGCGGGCCAGAGCACCAGCCGCACCGAACGGCGTTGGGCGGCCGACGACCAGATGGCCGAGTGGGAGATCAGCACCTACCCGATCGCCGACGAGCGCGGCCAGACCATCCAGGCCGTGATCTTCGGTCAAGACGTCACCGAGAAGCGCCGGCTGGAGGCCTCGCTGGCCCAGTCTGAAAAGCTGGCCGCCGTCGGGCAGCTGGCGGCCGGCGTGGCGCACGAGATCAACAACCCACTGGCCGCCATTATCGCCAACACCCAGCTGCTCCAGCGCGAGCTGGCGGCCGACGACGAGCGCCAGGAATCCGTCAGCCTGATCGCCATGGCCGGCGACCGCGCGCTCCAGGTGGTCCGCAACCTGCTGGATTTTGCCCGCCAGGAGCGCTACGAGTTCGCGCCCACCGACGTCAACGTCACCCTGCAAAACGCCCTGGCCCTGGCCAGCCCCTTGCTGCGCAACCCGGCGCTGACGATCCGCCAGGATCTCTCGCCGGACCTGCCTCTGCTGCAGGCCAGCCAGGATCACCTGCAAGGCGTCTGGCTCAACTTCATCTTAAACGCCCGGGACGCCCTGGGCGAGGCCGGCGGCGAGATCCAGCTCTCCACGCGCCGGCAGGCCGGCGAGGTGCACGTGGTGGTGGCCGACACCGGCATGGGCATCCAGCCCGAACGATTGAACCGCATCTTCGAGCCCTTCTACACCACCAAGCAGGCCGGGCGCGGCACCGGGCTGGGGCTGTACACCTGCCACCGGATTGTGAAGCAGCATGGCGGCCAGATTCGCGTGGACAGCCAGGTGGGCCGCGGCACGGTCTTTACGGTGATTTTGCCCTTGGCCAGCACCCCGGCCGTTTAGGGCTGGTTAACTCCCCTTTCACAACTCGTTTACTGACAGCCCTATAGCCGCCTGCTAGAGTGGGGCCAGTGGGCTTCTAGGCCCACTGGCCCGTGCGTTTTCGCGCCGCTCACCAGCAGGTATCTGTGATTTCCGTCACCCGGCTCAACGGCACCCACTTCTACGTCAACGCCGAATTGATCAAATTCGTCGAGGCGACACCGGATTCGGTGATCACCCTGGTTGACGGCAGCAAGCTGGTGGTCCGGGAAGCGCCGGCCGCCATCGCCCAGGCCGTGATCGACTATCGCCGGCAAGTGGCGGGGGAGCGGCTGGCGCTGCAAGGAGATAAAGGCTAATGGACCTCGCGACCATCATCGGTCTGGCCGGCGGCCTGATCGTCGTCGTCGTCGTCATGATCTTGGACGGCGGCTCGCCGGCCGAGCTCTTCGCCCACTCCTCGGCCATCATCCTCACCGTCGGCGGCGCCATCTGCGCCGCCATGATCACCGTGCCGTTCAAAACGGTGCTGACGCTGCCGCAGTTGCTGATCGGCGCGTTCAAAGGCCACCACGAAGATGTGGCCGGCGCCATCGATACGCTGGTCAAAATGGCGGATAAGGCCCGGCGTGAAGGCTTGCTGGCCTTGGAAGAGGACAGCAAGAAGGTGCATGATCCGTTCCTGCGCCGCGGCCTGATGCTGGTCGTGGACGGCGTTGATCCGGCCCAGGTGCGCGCCATCCTGGAGATCGACATCACCCACATGCAGGAGCGCCATGCGGCCGGGGCCGGCATGCTGAACTCGATGGGCGGTTTTGCCCCGACCATGGGCATCATCGGCACGGTCATGGGCCTGATCACGGTGCTCAAGAACCTGAGCGACCCTGGCAGCCTGGGCAAGTCCATCGCGGCCGCCTTCCTGGCCACGCTGTGGGGCATTCTGACCGCCAACATCATCTGGATCCCGCTGGCCGGCAAGCTGGCCCACAACAGCCACGAAGAAGCGGCCTATAAGCACATGCTGATGGAAGGCGTCCTGGCCCTGCAGGCCGGCGAGAACCCGCGCATTCTGAAGGAAAAGCTGAGCGGCTTCCTGCCGCCCAAGGCGCGCGCCGGCGCGGAAGCCAAGGCCGGCGCCAAGGGCGCGGCCAAGCCGGCCGAGGCGGGAGCGGACTAAGATGGCCCACGGCGGCGGCGGCGGCGATCGCTGGCTGATCAGCTACGCGGACTTCATCACCTTGCTGATGGTGCTGTTCGTGGTGCTCTATTCCATGGGCCAGACCGACGTGCAGCGCTACAAGGCGCTGGCCGAGAGCCTGCGGCGCGCCTTCAGCGGCGGCGGCCCGGCCCCGATTGTGGACCCCGGCATCAGCGCGGCCACCGGCGGCACCGACACCGACACCCAGCCGGCGCCGGTGGAGGTGGACGGCTTTCCGCAGCGCGGCACCGATGCCCTGGACGTGGCCTCCGACCTGAGCCGCCTGCTGAGCGACAACAACCTGGCCAACGGCGTCAGCGTGCAGAATAACATCGAGGGCCTGCTGCTTTCGCTGAGCGAGACCCTGCTGTTTGTCCCCGGCGGCGCCGACCTCCTGCCTGAGGCGTACCCTCTGCTGCAGGAGATTGCGGTCATGTTGAACAAGATCGACAACGAGGTGCGCGTGACGGCCTACACGGACGACACGCCGCCGACCGACCCGCGCTATCCCACCAACTGGGAGCTGTCGGCCGCGCGCAGCGCCTCGATCGTCCGGTTCCTGATTTCCCAGGGCCTCAGCCCGGAACGGCTCTCTGCTTCCGGGCGCGGCGAGTATCACCCGCTTTTCCCGAACGACACGCCCGAGCACCGCGCCTATAACCGGCGCGCTGAGATCGCCGTGGTCTACGTCGTGGAAGAGAACAGCTACGTGATCGGGTCGAACAGCCTGATCCAGGAGAGCGTGCCCGGCACGGTGGTAGGAGGTCAAACGCAACCATGACGGCTTTACTGCAACGCGTCGGCCCGGTGCTCAAGATCACGGGCCAGGTGGCGCAGGGCATCGCCCTGACTTCCATCTTTTTGATGAACGGTCTGATGGGCTACATCATGTTCGCCCCGGATGACCTGCCCAAGCCCTTCTACCTGTCCTACGCCGGCGACGTCGCGGTTGTCTCGGCCGCGGCCAGCACCAGCCACACCACGGAAGGTGAAGCGGTCGCCACCGAGGGCCCGGAGATCATCAAGATCTACAAGCCCGGCCAGGGGGTGATGGTGGAGACCGGCACCAAGATCGTCAACCTGGCCGACCCGGGCGGGCGGCGCTATCTCAAGGCCACTATCACCATCGAGGTCGCGCCGCCTGAGACGACGGCGCCCGCGACGGAGGCCGCCGCCGCCGAGGGCAGCCATGGCAGCACCGCTGCGGCTACTGAAGACCCGGTCATGGCGGAGTTCACCGACAAGATGAATCAGCGCCTGCCGATCATCAACGACATCCTGACGACCCTGCTCTCGGGCCAGACCTTTGAAAGTATCTACACGGTGGAGGGCAAGGAGGCGCTGCGCCAGGATATCCTGGTGCAGTTGAACGAGCGTATGCCGGATCTGCAGGTGATCTCGGTCTACTTTACGGAGTTCGTGGTGCAGTAGGCACCCCGGTAGAAACGACAGGGACGAGGGCCGCATGCTGACCCAAGCCGAGATCGATGCCCTGCTGGCCGGTTCGTTGGAGGCGGAACAGCCGCACAGCGAGCAAGGCGTGAACCTGGCCGACCTGATCGGCACCGGCCCGGCCGCGCCGGCCAGCGCCCCGAAGGAAAAGCCGGCCGCCGCCAGCGGCAAGCAGATCCGGCCCTACAACTTCTGGTCGCCGGAGCGTTTCTCCAAAGACCAGATGCGGGCCATCGAGCTGATCCACGAGAACCTGGCTGAACGCCTGACCACCTCGCTGCCGCCCTACCTGCGCACGGAGTTCCGGCCGCGCATGGTCCACATGGAGCAGGGCCGTTCGGACGATTTCATCAAAGACCTGCCGCCGGGCACCCTCTTCCATGTGATGGCCCTGGAGCCGCTGCCCGGCCGGCTGGTGCTGGTGATCAGCTCCGAGCTGATGGGCGTCATCCTGGAACGGCTGTTGGGCGGCGCCGGCCCGGGCGATCAGAAGCCGCGCCCGCTGACCGATATCGGTCAATCCCTGATCAAGGGCACGGTTGAGTACATGCTGGGCGACTTCAAAGCCGCCTGGAGCAAGGTGGTGGCGCTGGAGCCGCAGCTGGAAGACAGCACGGTCAACCATCACTGGGTGCAGATGATGCTGGGCAACGCCCGCGTGGTGTTAATTACCTTCGAGATCACCATCCAGGGCACCACCGGCACGATGAGCATCTACATCCCCTTCTCCACGCTCAAGCCGGTGGCCAACGTGCTCAACCCGCACGTCTGGATCAGCGGCCGCGACAACCGCCCGGACGAGGCCGTGCGCGAGCGGACGGTGCGCGGGGTGCACAACTTGCCCGTGATCCTGCGGGTGGTCCTGGGCGGCGCCGACCTGACCGTCTCGGAGCTGTTGGGCTTGCAGCCGGGCGACGTGATTCGCCTGGACACCAAGACGCGCGAGGACCTGGTGGTCTGTGTGGGCGAGCGCGAGCAGTTCCTGGGCCGCGCCGGCATCATGGATGGCCGCCTGGCAGTGCAGATTGGCGCGCCGTACAGCGCCGTCAACGGCTGAAACAGCGGCGGAGAACTTTGTGGCATACCACTGGCTGATTGAGGCGAAATCATGACAGAGTCACCGTTGTCCAACCTGGGTTTTGAGGCCGAAGCCGACCCGGCCGGCGTGGCTGTCCGCCCGGCGCACTTTGAAACCCTGAACGGCTCCGGCTCGGCGGCGGGCCAAACCGCCAGCATCGACCTGTTGATGGACGTCCCGCTGCGGGTGACCGTGGAGCTGGGCCGGACGCGCATGTCGGTGCGCCAGGTGCTGGAGCTGCAAAGCGGCTCGGTGGTGGAACTGGACCGGCTGGCCGGCGAGGCCGTGGACGTGATGGTCAACGACCGGCTGATGGCCCGCGGTGAGGTGGTAGTGGTGGACGACAAATTCGGCATTCGGATTACGGAGATTGTGGCGGGCAACCGCCGCGAGTAACCGCCGTGTTGGGTAAAAACGGGCCAGCCTGGCTGGCCGAACTGCGTAAGCCAGGCTCCGCCTGGCGCCGGCCGCTGCTGGGGGCCGCCGGCTTGGTCGGACTGGTGCTTCTCGGGGCCGTGGCCGGCGGCGGGGCCAGCGCGGAGGGGGAGGGCGCGCTGGACACGGGCCGGCTGGTGGTGGACGTTCTGGTCAAACTAGGCCTGGTGCTGGTCCTGATCTATGCCAGCCTGTACCTGCTGCGGCGCTGGCAGGGCGGAGCACTGGGCGGAACGGGGCTGTTTGCGCCGCGGACTCGGCAGGTGACGCTGCTGGAAACCACGCGCCTGTCGCCGCGGCAGGCCCTCCACCTCGTCCGGGCCGGCGGCCAGGTATTCCTGCTCGGCGCCACCGATCAGGGTA
>JAEURL010000121.1 GCA_016789165.1 Anaerolineales bacterium
GAAACCGCCGCCCGTGCCGCCGAACAGGTCGTTGAAGTCGCGCGCCTCGCCGCGGGCGCCGCCCGCGCCCGCGCCGCCGCCGCTCATCCACTGGCTCCAATCGAAGCCGCCGCCCGGCCGGCCGGAGCGTTCCCACTGATAGTAGCTGCTGCCGAGCTGGTCGTAGCGGGCGCGCTTCTGCGGATCGCCCAGGACATCGTAGGCTTCGTTGATGTCCTTGAACTTTTCCTCGGCGGTTTTATCGCCCGGGTTCTTGTCCGGGTGATACTTCTGCGCCAGCTTCCGGTAGGCGGATTTGATCTCTTTCTCCGTCGCGGTCTTGCTGACGCCCAGCAGCTGGTAGTAGTCTTTGTATTCCATAACCTCTCAGCTTAGCGGGAGATTGTAGGAGGGGCGTTAGCGGGCGTCAAGGCGGCCGGCCGGCGCGGTGACAAACCGGGCGGCGCGTACTAGAATCAGGCCTGGCTATGGTATATCAACCTTCTAAGACTCTGGGCCTGGCGGTGGGGCTGGGCGCCCTGCTGGGGCTGCTGACGCTCTGCGCCGGCTGCCTGGTGCTGCTGGCCACCCAGCCGCCCTCGCCGCTCAGCCTGGCGCTGCTGGCGCTGGTGGTGGCCGCGGCGCCGGCCATCGGCTGGCTGGCGTACCGGCTGGCCGGCCTGGCCAACGCGCGCTACATCCTTTCGCCGGGCGCGCTGACCGTGGAGTGGGGCGGCCGGCGCGAGGTGATCCCGCTGGCCGACCTCGAAGAGGCCCACGCCGGCGCTGAATATCCTGGCGAACTGCACCCGCCCCGGCTGGCCTGGCCCGGCTGCGTCGTCGGGCTGGTGCAGCATCCCGCGCTGGGCGCCGTGGAGTTTCTGGCGACGACGGCCGAAAAAGCCCGGCTGGTGCTGCTCGGCTACCCCGGCGGCTGGCTGGTGCTCTCGCCGCCCAAGCCGGCCGCCTTCCTGGCGGCGCTGACCGCCGGGCGCACCGACGCGTCCGCCGAGGACGCGGTGGAGCTGACCCGGCCGGAATCCGCTTATCCGGACCTGCCGCGCTGGGCGCTGTGGAAAGACCGGCTGGCGCTGGGCCTGATCACGGCCGCCGGCCTGGGCTGGCTGGCGCTGGCCGTCTACCTGGTTTCCATCGCGCCGCAATTGCCGGCCGAGATCGCCCTGCGCTTCGACCCCGCCGGCCAACCGCAGACCTACGGCCCGCCGGCCGGCCTGTTCAACCTGGTCCTGATCGGGGCCTCCGCCTGGGGGCTCAACGTGCTGCTGGGCGCCGGGCTGCACCGGCGGGAGGCGGACCGGGCCGCGGCCTATTTGCTGTGGGGCGGCGGCCTGGCGGTTCAGGCCTTGGTCTGGATCGCGGCCGTCAGCCTGCTCACCGCCGGCGCGTAAAAAGACACCGGCGCGGAGCCAAGTCCGCGCCGGTGTTATTCCAGGGCCAGGGGCCGCGGCCGGCCGCCTCAGTTGCCGCTGGTCGTGGCCGGCAGCCCGGCCTGCACGGCCTTGAGCTCCGCCTGGCGCGCCAGGTCGGTGGCGGCGGCCAGGATCCGCAGCGCCTCCTCCGGGTTGTGGAAGCCCATGCTGTTTTCGGCGGCAATGAAGTCCCAGCGCAGCTGCGCGGCGCGATGCAGGGCGCGCGCCTCGTCCAGCGCGGCGGCGTTGGCGGCCGAGTTGGCGGCGCTGGTCTTGATCGCCGTGATCGCGGCCACCAGGGCATCCTCGGTGGCGCCCATGGTGTCGGCCACCTGCTTCTGGATGGTGGCCACCCGGGCGGTGACGTAACCGACGTCGGTGTGGCAGGCGCCGCAGGCCGTCTCGGCATTGAGCAGCGGGCTCTGCACGTTGTGGGTGGAGAACTTAGCGGCGCCGTCGCGGGTGTACGGCATGTGGCAGTCGGCACAGGCCACGCCGGCGTTGTAGTGCGTGCTGCCGTTGGAGTACATCTCGTACTCCGGGTGCTGCATCTTGATCAGCTTGGCGCCGCTGTCCGGGTGCGTCCAGTCCGTGAAGTTGACGTCAGTGTAATACTGCTCAATGGCTTCGATGGACGTGCCGCCGGCCCACGGGAAGGTCAGGTACTTGCCGTCGCCCTTGAAGTAGTATTCCACGTGGCAGTTGGCGCACACCACCGTGCGCATCTCCTGGCGGGTAAAAGTCTGCCAGTCCTTGCCCTGGGCTTTGAGCGCCTCATCCAACGCCGGGTTGGTGACGATCAGGCGCATGGTGCCGGCCTCGTGGCAATTGGCGCAGCCGATCGGGTTGTTGATGCGCTGCCCCAGTTCGCTGAACGGGATCTTGTCGTAGGCCTCCATGCCCAGCTCGCCCCACAGGCCCGGGTTCTCCGACGCTTTGCAGGAATAGCAGGTGCCGGGCGTCTTCTCATTCACGCGCTTGGTGTCACGCACGTCCAGCAAGGCATTGGCGTGGCCGCGGTCTTCGGTGTAGCCCTTGCTGAACGGGTAACCGGCGAACAGCATCACCAGCCGCGGATCGACGGCCAGCTTGTCAAAGTTAACCGAGCCGCCGTACGTGGTGCGCGTGGCGTTGGTGCCCGTCTTCTCCCAGGTGGAATACTGGTTGGGAAAGTTCACGCCCCATTGGGCCGAATCCGGCTCCTGGGCCGCGATTTCCACCAACGGCATGACGCCGCGCGTGGGCGTGGCCTGGTTGCGGATAAAGATAAACTGGGCCACTAACAGGGCTGCCAGGGCCACGATGATGACAGTCAGGATGATGACAGGGATGCGGTTCTTCATGCGAGTCGGCCTCCGATGAGGGGAGCGGAATTACTTGCTTTTGTCCTGGTAGGGCAGGATCGAGACGCCGCGCGGGCCGTGCGCCACATCGCGGTGGCAGTCCACGCAATAGCGGTCGGCGTCCATTTGCCCATCGCCCACGGCCGCCACCGTCTCGGCATGGCAGCGGAGACAGTTCGCCTGGATAATCGCGCGCGTCGAATCCTTGGCGCGGATGGCGTTGGGGATGTGGCCGAAGGTGAAGGCGGTGACGTGGTTGTAGCCGGAGATGGCCTTGACGATGTACTTGGGAATCAGGTCGTGCGGCGTGTGGCAGTCGTTGCAGGCCGCCCAATTCTTGTGCGGGCCGTGGTACCAGCCCTCGTAGGCGGCGTCCATCACGTGGCAGTTGTTGCACGCGGTCGGATCGTTGCCCAGATAGACCGTGAAATCGCTGACGTACAGGCCCACCCCTGCCACAATCGCCAGCGCCAGAAACCCCATTATCAGCGGTAAGCGCATGCCCATCTCTCCAGCCCGTCTGTGTCCATCCAACCCGGGCGCCAGATACACCGGGCGCGGGGCGGCATCACCCGTTCAGGGTATGTAATTCGCTTTTTGGAGTCTGTTATCCGATTATATTTCGATTGTAGCATAGCTCTCATTTGTGATTAAGGTAACATATTCGCGCCCCGGCTCACATGACGGCTGTCATAGCCCTCGGGCTCCCGGATGTTTATCTTGTTAGTTTATTCACAAACAACTAGAACGTAGGACCCGTATGCCCAGCCACCCTCAGCCGGCCGAACTTCTGCGGAAGCACATTGCCCTGCCGCAACAACACGGTTCCTGGGTGCTCTGGTTAGGCCCCTACACGGCCGGCGCCGTCATCGGCGGACGCTGGCACTGGGGGCTGC
>JAEURL010000364.1 GCA_016789165.1 Anaerolineales bacterium
GCTGGCCGCGGCCGGCACCGGCTCGGGCCGGGCGGGCGCCGTGGTCACGACAAAGTATTCGCGCTGCTGATTGTGATCGTGGGTGTGGTGATGCGCGTGGCCGTCCGCGGCGGCCGCCTCCGCCGTCAACAACGAGACGTCGGCCACCAGCCAATACGGGCACAACCCGGGCTGAGCCAAGGACAAATAGCCGGCCAGAAAGAGCAGGCCGGCCAGCCAGGCACGCTGCCACCACCAACGCATAGTGCCGGAATTGTACGGGTTTTGACTTGATTCAGGAGGAGGGCGCCCCTGACTACGGCCGGGAATTGCGCGGACCGGCTCCGATTTTCTCGATCAGCCGGCGCGGGCGGCGGGCAAGGTCAGCGTGAAACAGGTGCCCTGGCCGACCTGGCTTTCCACCGTGAGCGTGCCGCCGTGCGCCAGGACCAGCGAGCGCGCGATCGCCAGGCCCAGGCCGGATTCGCCTTCCGATTGCTGGCGCGATTTGTCGGCACGGTAGAAACGGTCGAAGATGTGCGGCAGGTCCTCCGGCGGGATGCCGACGCCGGTGTCCGCCACGCGCAGGACCACGGCCCCCTCGGCCGGCCCGGCGCTGAGCGTCACCTGGCCGCCCTCCGGCGTGTAGCGCAGGGCATTGGTCACGAGATTGCCCAGCACCTGCACCAGCCGCTCCGGATCCGCTTCCAAGTCCGGCGTGCCGGGCGCCGTGCTGGCCGCCAACCGCAGACCCTTCTGCTCGGCCTGATGGGCGTAGCGTGCCGCCACGCCTTTCAGCAGCTCGGCCGGCGGAACCTGGTCACGCTGCAAGGTCAGCTCGCCGGCGTCAGCCAGGGTCAGCGTGCGCAGGTCGTCCACCAGCCGGCGCAGCTGCTGGACCTCCTGCTCCATCAGCCCCAGCCGTTCCGGGGTGGGCGCCAGGGTCCCATCCTGCATCGATTCAAAGTAGCCGGCCAGCACCGTCAGCGGGGTGCGCAGGTCATGGGCGATGTCGGCCGTCATCTGGCGGCGCAGCTCGTTGGCGCGGCTCAGGTCCGCACTCATCTGGTTGAAGGCGCTGGCCAGGTCGCCCAGCTCGTCGCGCGTGCGGACCGGCACCTGCTGGCGCAGGTCGCCGGCGGCCATGGCGCGGCTGGCGGCGGCCAGGGCTTGCAGCGGGCGGGTGAGGGCTTGCGCCAGCACCAGGCCCAGGCCCAGGGCCACGGCCGTGGCGCCCAGGGCCCCGAGCAGCAGCATCTGCTGGGTGCGCGCCAGATAGCGCTCCTCTTCGCGGCTGCGCAGCAGCGGCTGATTGTCCACCAGCATCGTACCGACGGTCTGCCCGTCCAGCTCCAACGCCTGGCCCTGAGCCAGCCGGTCGGCCGGCGCCTGGGCGCCCAGCTGATAGGGGCCGGCCGAGACCACGATCACGCCGGCGGCGTCGGCCACGGCGAACGGCACGGCCGGCGGATTGCCCTGCCCGGTCTGGTGCGGCTGATGGTTGGTCAGGGCGCTGTTGGCGCCGGCCCAGCCGCCGCTGGCCTGATAGTAGGCGAGGGCTTCCGCCGCAAACTCCTGGCGGGCCTGCTCCAGCCGCAGGTCGTCGAACGCCCGCTCATTGGTCAGGCGGATCAGCAGGAGCGAGAAGAGGGTGCCGGCCAGGCTCACGGCCACGAAGGTCAGCACCAGCCGCACACGCAGGGATCGCATCCGCCTTACTCCGTGCAGAACCGGTAGCCCACGCCGAAGACGGTCTCCACGTAGCGCGGGTTAGCGGGGTCCGGCTCGATCTTGGTCCGCAGGTTGCGGATGTGCACGTTGATGGTGCGCTCGGCGCCCTCCAAGGCCAAGCCCTGCAGGTGTTCCAGCAATTCCAGCCGGGTGAAGACCCGCCCCGGCGCCGACATCAGCAAGGCGAGCAAATCAAACTCGGAGGGGGTCAGCGCGGCCTCCGCGCCGGCCACCGTCACCCGCCGGCCGGCCCGATCCAGCACCACGTCCGCCACCCGCAGCAGCTCGGCCTCGCCGGCCGGCTTGCTGGCCCGCCGCAAAACGGCGCGCACGCGGGCCAGCAGTTCGTGCATGCCGAAGGGTTTGGTGATGTAGTCGTCGGCGCCCAGCTCCAGGCCCAGCACCTTGTCCGTCTCCTCCAGCCGCGCCGTCACCAGGATGATGGGGGTCTCGGCCTCCTTGCGGTAGGTGCGCACAAAATCGTAGCCGTCCATCTCCGGCATCATGATATCCAGCAGGATCAGGTCCGGCTTCTCGTGGCGGGCCGTGAACAACGCCACCCGGCCGTTCTCAGCCGCGACGACCCGGTAACCGTGGCCGCCCAGGTACTCGCGCAGCAAGGTGCGCACATTGGCTTTGTCGTCGACGACGAGAATGGTTTGGGGCATGGCGGCCTCGCGGGGCTGGGCGGAAGTGGCCTCATTATAGGCGCGGACGGCCAGCCAGCTCCACCCTAGCGGCCGGCGATTCATGCCCCGCACAGAAGTGATTAAGAAACGGTACAGGCGCGGCAATTTGAGGGCGCGCTCACCCGAACTCACGGGGGCTTTACGGCCGGGGCGCTGCCCCTGACGTACGCTGAGATTTGGCCAAGCGCCGCGGCCGGCCGGCCGCCGCTCCGGGCCCGTCAGGGAGGATCCTCACATGCGTTCTGCGCTGCCGCTGTTTAAAAGAATGCTGGCCGTCGTGCTGGCGCCCGTCCGCACCCTGCGCGGCCGGCTGACCTTGGCTTTTCTGGCCGTGGCCCTGGCGCCGCTGCTGAGCGTGGGCGGGCTGGCCTATGACCGCATGGGGCAGGCCGTCACCGACGAGGTCTTCCGCAAACTGCTGGCGCTGCGGGACGCCAAGGCCGAACGCATTGAAAGTTATTTCACCGAGCGGCTGGTGGACGCGCGGGCCTTGGCCGCCCAGCCGGCCACCGCCACGGCCGTCCGGACCCTGTGCCTGGGCTGTCACGCCGACCAGGCCAGCAGCCGGGTGAACGAGGCCGAGGCCTTCGAGATTTACCGCCATTTATACGCGGACGCGCCCGATCTGGCGGACGCCGGCGACGGCAGCGAATACACGGCCGTGCACGCCCAGATCCACCCGATCCTCAAGGAATACCTGGAGGCGTACGGGTATTCTGATCTCTACCTGATCGATCCCCATCACGGCAAGATCATCTACTCGGTTCAGAAGAAGGACGACTTCGGCACCCACCTGACCTTCGGGCCGTACGCGGATTCCAACCTGAGCCGGGCCTATCAAATGGTGCTGGCCGATCACCAACCCGGCCAGGCCGTGCTGGAGGACTTCGCCGAGTACGGCGCGGATGGACAGGCAGCCTCCTTTGTCGCGGCGCCGATCTACGACGAGGGTGAGCTGGTGGGCATCCTGGCGTTGGAGCTGCCAATTGGCCAGATCGACGCCATCATGCAGGCCAGCACCGGCCTGGGTGAGCGCGGCGAAAGCTATCTGGTTGGCGCCGATCAGCGCCTGCGCTCCAATTCCCGTTTCTCAAACGACGTCACGCTGCTGCGCCAGACCGTGGACACGCCGGCGGTCGGGCTGGCCCTGGCCGGCCAGACCGGCCAGTTGAAGAGCGTCAGCTACCGCGGAACAGCGGTCCTGACCGCCTTTCGGCCGCTGGCGATCCCGGGCGTGCAATGGGCTTTGGTCACCGAGGCCGATCAGGCGGAAGCCTACCGCGGCGTCGATCAACTCCTGGGGCTGCTGGCGGCGGTGCTGGCGATCACCAGCGGCCTGGTGATTGCCGGCGCCTTGCTGATCGCGCGGTCCATCGCCCGGCCGGTGCGCGCGGTGGCGGAGGTGGCCCGCGGGCTGGCGGAGGTGGAGCTGCCGCAGCTGGCGGACAGCCTGCAGCGCCTGGCGGCCGGCGACCTGACCGCGCGCCTGGAATTTGCCGAGCGGGCCGTGCCGCCGGCCGGCTCCGACGAGACCGGCCAGATGGCGGCCGCCTTTGCCGCCATGCTGGCGCGCCTGGGGACGGTCAGCCAGGCCTTCAATGCCACGGCCGGCCAGCTGCGTGAACTGGGCGGGCAGCTGACCGCCAGCGCTCAGCGGGTGAACGCGGCGGCCGCCCAGCTCGCCGATAACGCGCGCCAGACCGGCGAGGGGACGCGTCAGATCGCCTCGGCCGTGCAGCAGGTCGCCGGCGGCGCCCAGGATCAGGCGCAGTCGGCCACGCGCGGCGTCGCCGCCACCGCCCAGCTGCGCCACGCAATCGACGAGGTGGCGCAGGGCGCCCGCGCCCAGGCGGCAGCCGTGGAGCAGGCCGCCGGCCTCACGCACCAGATCGTGGCCAGCGTCAGCCAGGCGCTCGACCACGCCCAGGCCGGCCTGCAGGGCGTGGGCCAGGCGGCCCACTCCGCTCAGGCCGGGGCGGACACCGTCGCTCAGACCATGGCGGGCATGGAGGCCATCCGCACCACCACCCGCACCGCCGCCCGGATCGTCACCGAGATGGATGTCCACTCGCAGCAGATTGAAGCTATCGTGGAAGCCATTGGCGACATCGCCGGGCAGACCAACCTGCTGGCCTTGAACGCCGCCATCGAAGCGGCGCGGGCCGGCGAGCACGGCCGGGGGTTCGCCGTGGTGGCCGGCGAGGTCCGCAAACTGGCCGAGAAATCGGCCACGGCCGCCAAGGAAGTGAGCGGGCTGGTGCGGGCCATTCAGCAGGCCGTCAGCGAGACCAAACAGGCCATCGAGGCCAGCACGCGCGCCGTGGACAGCGGCCAGCAGCAGGCCGACCACTCCGGACAGGCCCTGCACACAATCCAGGCCGCCGTCGAGGCCGCCGCCGGCCAGGTGCGCGGGATGGCGTCCGCGGTTGATCAGATCAACGGGCTGGCCGCCGCGCTCAAATCGGCCACGGATGCGGTGGGCGGCGTCGTCACTTCGCACACAGCGGCCACGCAGGCCATGACGGCCAATGCCGGCCAGGTCAGCCAGGCGATGGAGGCCATGGCCGGCGTCAGCGAGGAGACCAGCGCCGCCATGCAGCAGATCGCGGCCTCCACCGAGACCCTCAACGCCCGCACGGCGGACGTCTCCCACTCCGCCGAGGCGCTGACCGGCCTGGCAACCGAACTGCGGGGAGTCGTGGCGCACTTCCAATTGGAAGCCGGGCCGGCCGCTCCGACCCCGGCGCCCCCGACCGCGAAGGCGCCCCGCGCCGGCGGGTTAGCCCGGCCGCGCGCCGGCCGCCAGTTGGCCCCGCCCGCCTGACACCCGCCCCGCCCCGGTCACCAGGTGCGCGTCCAGGGTTCGGAGAGGTCGTAGTCCGTAAACCCCAGCGCGCTGTACAAGGCGTGGGCCGGCGCCGAGTAGGAGCCGACCGTGGCCAGGGTGGCGCCGAGACGCCCGGCCCGCCGCAGGCCTTCGGCCATCACGGCCTTGCCCAGGCCGCGCTGCTGATGGTCCGGGTGGGTGCCCACCGGCTCGAACACGGCGGTGCGGGTCACGTCGTCAAACCAGACCGTGCAGAAGGCCGCAATCGCGCCATCCGGCAGCGCCGCCACCAGATCCAGGTCGCGCCGGTAAAGGGGCCCGCGCTGGACGTTGCGGTACCACTCCCAGCCCTCGTATTTGTCGTCCGGCTCATCGGGATGGAAGGCCTTCCAGGAAACCCAACTGCGCGCCGGCAGCTCAGCGGCGTCCCCGAGCGGGCGGATAACGTAGCCGGCCGGGGCCGGCGCGTCCGGGATCGGCTGCGCCAGGGGCCGGCGGCGCTGGTACTCGGGCCAGTCCCCGCGCGCGTAGCCGCGATCGCGCAGGAGCGCCTGCCGAGCCAGGTCATTTGAATCCGCCCAGACGCGCAGCGCCCGCTGGCCTTCCCGGTTGGGGCCGGCCAGGCGCTGTTCGGCGATTTCCAGCATCTCGGCCTCCAGCGCCGGCGTGCGGAAGCGCGGGTGAGCCTGCAGAAACGCCTCGCCCGGGCTGTCGGCGTTGAGGACGGCCGCGATATCGCCGGCTTGTTCCCAGACGAAGACGGCCTCGGCCAGGTTGAAGTTGAAGATGTTCTCCTGGACGTGCCAGCGCCAATAGTCCCAGCGCAGGAGCGACCACGCGAACTCGCGCCGGCCGTTGAGCAGGAAGACCTCGCGCAGGAATTGGCGCACGCGCCAGTAATCGGTCTCGTCGAGGTAAGGACGCAGGCTGGGGGACATGGGGATGCCTTTCACGCGGTCTGGGCTGTTGTGCACCGTCATTGTAAGGCCGCCAGCCCGCCGCGGCGCCCGTCTCTGGACGTAACCTGCCCTGGTCACCT
>JAEURL010000365.1 GCA_016789165.1 Anaerolineales bacterium
TGTGGTGCGGCGCAGGCCGCCGGTGATGGCGTCCGGGTAGTCCATGGTGACCAGGAGGAGGTAGATGTCATCCATGGCCTCCAGCAGGCGCTCGGCGGCGTCGGAGTGGTCTTGACGGATGATATCCAGGCAGCGCCGGCGCAGCTCGCCAGCCGCCTCGCCCAAACCGTTGAGGTAGGCCGCGTACTCCACGCCCAGCGCCTCCGGCTCCGGCAGCGCCTCGTCGCCCAGCAGGGCATAGACGATGTTGGCTTCGGCGTATTCCTTGAGCGCGTCCTGGGTGTAGCCGGCGTGATACAGATCCGGGTAAGCCGCCAGGTCGGCGCGAATCGCCCCGACGATCTCGCCGGCGGCCGCAATTTGGCGGCGCGCCTCGGCGCGCTCGTCGCGGTGGGCGGCCCGAATGGCCAGCGAGCAGTGGCGGATCAGAGTCCGGGAGCGCTCCACGGCGGTATCGCGGGCGGTGTTCTTGGCCGCCAGGTTGGCGCGGATGCGTTCGGCGATGATGTCAAGATTTTGCATGGCACAGCGCTGGGCGAAGGGCCGGGCGTTACTCCGGCTTGGGCGGCTTGAAGAGCTGCTCGGCGAGGTGGCTGGGGACGATGACCTCGCCATACTGCGCCTCGTATTTGCCCAGGTTGTCGGCCAGGGCCCGCAGGAGCAGCTTGGCGTTGAGGGGCGTCATGATCACGCGGGCGTAGACGCGTGACTTGGGCACGTTCGGCATGACGCGCGCAAAATCCACCACGATCTCCGAAGGCGAATGCGTGATCAGGGCGAAGTTGCTGTAGATGGCTTCGAGACTGCTGGGCAGTTCAATGGCCATGGCCGGCGGCTGAACCGGCTGAGGCGCCGGGGGCGGCGGGGCCGCGGGCGGCCCGGATTGGTCCGACATGCTTCTTCCTCCGTCTCCAGGAAGATTATAGCCCGGGCGGAAACAACACTGCCAGCCGGGGCCTCGGCAGGCCGGCGGCTGGCAGGCAGGCGGAACGCAATCGGGCTAGAAGGGGATGTCGTCGGTTTCTTCGCCAACCGGCTCGTGCTCGCCCGGGCCGCCGGCCGGCGCGGCGCCAGTTTCGCCGCGGGAGCTGAGGAACTTCACGGTATTGGCGGTGACCTCAAAGGAGGCGGCCGGCTGGCCGGCCTTGTTGGTGTAGATGCGCGGGCCGCCGGTCTTGTCGTCGCCGGTCATGCGGCCTTCGATGTACACCTTGCTCCCCTTCTTGAGATACGTGTTGCAGGTCTCGGCCTGCTTGCCGAAGACCGACACGCGCCACCATAGGGTGCGCTCGTTCAGCTTGCCGTCCTGGCCCGTCCACTTCTCAGACGTGGCCACGCTGAAGCTGGTGACGGCCTGGCCGGATGGCAAATAGCGCATCTCCGGGTCGCGGCCCAGGTTGCCGATCAGGGTGACTTTGTGGTACATGGGGCTTTGTCCTTTCCTCAGCGGAGGCAGGTTAGGGGACGGGCGGGTTTGCCCGATTAAGTCCGCTGAGAGCGCCTAAATAGTAGCAGAACTAGAACAAATGTCAATCGCCAGATGTATGTGTCCGGCTCGCGCCGGGCCTACATCTGGCGACTATTCGCGGAGGGGATGGGCTTAAAGCGCGGTGCGCATCCGCCGCGCGCCGCCGGAGAAGTAGCGTGAAACGAAGAGCACGGCGCTGGCGAGCGAGATCAGGCCGCCCACGCCGGCCAGCGCCAGCACCACCCAGGATGGCCGCGCGGCGGCGGGCGCCGGAGCCGGGGCCGGGGCGGCCGGCCGCGTCAGCTGGGCCTTCAGCGTGCTGACGAAGGCCGCCGAGGGCTCCACGGGACGCAGCGCCGCCTGGGCGCGGCGCGCCAGGCCCAGCAGAGGCTGGAGGGTCGGGGCGGCCTCCGGCTGCTTGGCCAGCAGGTCGCCGGCCAAATCGCGGCCGGCATTCAGCCCCTCCGCGTGGGCGCTCAACAGGTCAGCTAGTTCGCGTGTGCGCATGGTCGCCCCCATTCGTCGCTAAAACCCGTCACAGTACGCCAGGCCGATGGTGCCGGGGCCGGTGTGCGTGGCCACAGTCGGGCTGACGTCCGTCAGGACGGTCTCCACTACCGCTCCGCCCAGCTTGTCCCGGGCGGTCTGCAGCAATTCTTTGGCCTCGGCCTCGGCGGCGGCGTGCAGGGCGGCCAGCCGCACCTTGGCCTTGCCGGCCAGCCGCTCGCAGACGATTTCCACCAGCCGCGACGTGGCCTTCTTGCGCGAGCGCACCCGTTCCAGGGGATGGATCATGCCGTCGCGGACCTCCAGCAGCGGCTTGAGGTCCAGCACTCCGCCCACAAAGGCCTGGGCGGCGCCGATGCGGCCGCCGCGCTGCAGGTACTTGAGCGTTTCGAGCGTCAGCACCACCCCGGTGTGCGGGATGGCGGCCCGGGCCGTCTGCACCACCTGCTCCAGCGACTGGCCGGCCGCGGCGGCCCGCGCGGCCCCCAGCAGGATGAACCCCCTCCCCATCGAAGTCGTCTCCGAGTCCAGCACCGTGATCTTGTGGTCCGGCAGCAAGGCGGCCGCCTCCTGTGCCACCTTGAAGGTGTTGGAGAGCTTGGCCGAGAGGTGGATGCCCAGCACCGCTTCCGCCGAGGCGGCCGCGGCCGTGTACACCTCGCGCATTTCGCCCAGCGAGGCGACCGAGGTGGTCGGGGCAACCGGGTCCACCTTCAAGCGCTCGAAGAATTCGACCGCCCCGATATCCACGCCGTCGCGGTAGGACTTATCGCCCCAGTTGACGACGTTGGGAACAATGTGGACCCCGTACTCGGCGGCGAGCGCCTTGGGCAGGTAGGCAGTTGAGTCGGTGACGATGGCGATAGTAGACTTGGTCATGCGTCAATATACCTTAAGCGGTGGAGGGCGCTTCGGCGGCCGCCGGCCGCGCCTCCAGTTGGGCCAGCTCATCACGCAGCGCCAGCAGCGTGCGATGGTACAGGCTCTTCACGGCGCCCTCGCTGCGGTTCATCACCAGGCCGATCTCCACGTTGGACATCTGCTCGACGAACTTCAGGATGATCAGCTGCTGCCGCTCGCTGGGCAGCCGGCGGATGGCGCGCAGCAGCAGCTCGCGCTCGTGGTTATCCACGTAAGTCTCTTCCGGCGCATCCGCCTGCAGGTCGTTCAGCGCCACCCCGTTCAGCGGCAGCGCCTGCCGGCGGGCCTCGTCCCGGTGCCAGTTCGCCACCACGTTGTGGGCGATCCGGTACAGCCAGGCCGAGAAAGGCAGCCCGCGGTCCGTGTAACGCGGCAGATGCTGGCCGGCCCGCTGAAAGACCCGGGCCGTCAAGTCCTCGGCATCCTGGGCATTGCCGGTGCGGTAGTAAATGTAGTTGTAGATCTGGCGCACGTAGCGCTCGTACAACGCGCCGAAGGCCTCGCCGTCCGTCTTGGCCCGCGCCACCAGCTCGGCTTCATCCTGCCTGGGGTCAAGCACCCGTGAACACTCCTGCCGGGCACCGAGCCTAATATCTAAAACACTCATCGCCCGAATTCGTTGCTGCGGCGGTGGAGTATAGCAAAGCCGCTCGGGCCGGTCAAAGCTGCCGCCGGCGCGGCCGGCCTCCGGTTGGGCGCGGGCTGGCCGGCGGCCGCGCGTTGACGCCCCCCTACCAGCGTGCTACACTCGCCTCCCCGATGCGACCTTATCTTCATCTGGCGCTGCTCGGCCTGCTGATCGGCGGGCTGCTCGGCCCGTGGCGCGCGGCCCAGGCTCAGCCCGCCGGCGCCGCCGTCATCACGGAGCCGCTGCCCGGCGCCACTGTCTCCGGCGTGGTGGCCCTCCTCGGCACCGCCGCCGACCCGCAGTTTCAGCGCTACGAGCTCGCCTTCAGCTACGACCCCGACCCGACCGGCACCTGGTTCAGCCTGCAGGATCCCGTGACGGTGCCCATGCCGGCCGGCCTGCTGGGCCGCTGGGACACCACCAATATCTCCGATGGCTTGTATGTTCTGCGCTTGCGCGTGTATACTTCGGACCGTCTTTACACCGAGACGCTGGTCCGCGGTGTGCGCGTTCAGAATTCGGCGCCCACCTCCCAGCCGCCGCTGAGTCCGACCGCGACCGTACCTGGCCTGCCCACGGGGCCTGACCTGACCGCGGCCCAGACGCCGCCGACCGCCACCGCGCCGCTCATCGCCCTGCCACCGGCCCCCACCGCCCGGCCCACGCCGGACAGCGCGGGCGGCTTTGAGCAGGGCCGGCCGGCCGAGCCCGGGCCAAGCACTCAGGCGCTCCGGGCCGCCTTCAACGCCGGCGTGCAGTTGACGGTCATTGCTTTTGTTTTACTTGGCGCCTATCTGGCGCTGCGCGCCGCGGCCCAGGCCATCGGGCAACGGCTGCGGCGCCGGTAACGCCGGGCCAATCTTCTACCTGACTGAGGTTCGCAGTGACGGAGTATCAGTACATGATCGTCGGCCTGGGCAACCCAGGCCGGGAGTACCGCCTCAACCGCCACAACCTGGGTTTCATGGCGCTGGACGAGGTGGCCGAACGCTTTGACATGGCCGGCTTCACGCGCAAGCAGGGCCGCGCCCTCTACACCACCGGCCAGATCCACGAGCAGCCCGTCATCCTGGTGAAACCGCAAACGTACATGAACCTGTCCGGCGAGGCGGTGGGCTCACTGATGCGTTTCTACAACATCGCCGTCGAGAAACTGCTGGTCTGCGTGGATGATCTGGCCATCCCGTTCGGGACCCTGCGCCTGCGGCCGCGCGGCAGCGCCGGCGGCCAGCGCGGCCTGCAATCGATCGTCAACGTCCTGGGCAGCGACCGGTTTGCGCGTCTGCGCCTGGGCATCGGCCGGCCGCCCGGCCAGCTGCCGTCGTCGGCCTACGTCCTGCAGAACTTCGACAAAGACGAGTTTGACGTCATCGAGCTGGTCCTGGCCCGGGCCGTGGACGTGGTGGCCTCCTTCGTCAAAGACGGGGTGGTGCTGACCATGAGCCGCTACAACGGCCCGGCCGACCGCGAGGGTTAGCGACCGCTCCAAGCCCGCCTTGACTGGACAGCGGATGGGACGCGCCCGTCCGCTGTTTTTGGCTGTCTGCATGCAGCTCTCCGCCCTGCTCCCCACCCTGCGCGCCCTGCCGGCCTACCCGCCCGCCCTGACGGAGGCGGCGGCCGCCGCCGGCCTGCCCCGCGCCGCCCGCGCCCCGCTGGCCGCCGCCCTGGCCGAGGACCTGACGCGCGCCAGCGCCCCGGTGCTGCTGCTGGCCGCCCGCCCGGACCGCGCCATGACGCTGGCCGCCGAGCTGAGCGTGTGGGCGCCCGGCCTGCGCGTCCTGCCCGTGCCCGAGCCCAGCCCAATGTTCTACGAGCCGGCCGCCTGGGGCGCCACGGTTATCCGCGGCCGCATCACGGCTCTGGCCGCCCTGGCGCCGTACGCGGGCCTTACCTGGCCGGCCGGCCCGCACCCGGTGCTGGTCGCCTCGGCCCGCGCCCTCCTGCCCTACACCCTGCCCCGCCGGGAGTTCCTGATCCACACCCGGACCATCCAGGCCGGCCAGACGGTCCGCCTGGAGAAACTGCTGGCCGATTGGGTGGCGATCGGTTACGAGGCGCAGAGCCTGGTGGTGGAGCCGGGCCAGTTCGCGCGGCGCGGCGGCATCGTGGACGTCTTCCCGATGGCCGATGAGCAGCCGGTGCGGCTGGAGTTCTTCGGCGACGAGGTGGAAACCCTGCGCCGCTTTGACCCGGCCACCCAGCGCTCCGGCGCGAAGCTGGACAGCGTGACGATCACGCCGGCCCGCGAGGCGCTGCCCAAACACCTCGCCCACCGCCCCGCGGCCGCCGAGGCCGCCGGCGCGGGCGAGGCCCAAGAGCCCGCCGGCCTCAGCCCGGCGCTGGCCGAGTTCCAGATCCCCAATCTGTATCCGCCGGCCACCCTGCTGGAGTATTTCCCGGCGCGCGGCCGGCTGCTGGTGGACGATTGGGCCGAACTGGCCGACGCGCTGCAGGAGTTGGAAGAACACGCCGTGGAGCAGCGGGCCCTGCAGGTGGAAGCCGGCGTCATCCCGCCTGACTTTCCCCTGCCCTATCTCACCGGCGCTGAGCTGCAGGACGAACTGCACGAGCGCCGGCCGCTCCTGCTGGGCGCCGGCGGCGAGTTGGAGGCGTCGGCGGAGCTGGGCTTCGGCCGGCACTTCCATCCAGGACCGCGCTTCGGCGGCCAGCTGCGGCCGCTGCTGGAGCACCTGGAGACGCTCAGCCTGGACGATCAGGCCGTGGTGGTGGTCTCGCGGCAGGCCGCGCGCCTGGCTGAGCTGTGGAGCGAACGGCACACGCCGGCCGCCGCCGCCGAGGCGCTGCCCGAAAATCCGCCGGCCGGGGCCGTGGTCTTCGTCACCGGCACGCTCTCCGAAGGCTGGCGTCTCTCGCCCGACGCAACCTGGAAAGCCGCGGACGCCGGCGGCCCGCAAGCCGCTCCACCAGCGGCCTTTGATCAGCGGCCTGCGTCGCTCCACCTGCTCACCGACGCCGAGATCTTCGGCCTGACCCGCGCCCAGCCGCGCCGGCGCCAGCACCGCCCGGCCGCCCCGCCCGAGGCCCGCTACGCCCAGTTCACGCCCGGCGAATTTGTGGTGCATGAGGACTTCGGCATCGGGCGCTTCCGCGAGCTGGGCCGGCGCACCGTGGACGGGCTGGAGCGCGAATATCTGGTGCTCGAGTTCGCCGAGGGCGACGAGCTGTACGTGCCCGTCTACCAGGCCGACCGGCTGACCAAGTACGTGGGCGCCGAGGACCACCCGCCGGCCCTCTCGCGCCTCGGCTCCACCGAGTGGCTGACGGCGCGCAGCCGCGCCAAGCAGGCCGCCGAGGAGGTGGCCCGCGAGCTGCTGGACCTGTACGCCCGGCGCGAGCTGGTGGCCAAGCGCGGTTTCGGCCCGGATACGCCCTGGCAGGCGGAGCTGGAGGGCGCCTTCCCATTCGTGGAGACCGAGG
>JAEURL010000152.1 GCA_016789165.1 Anaerolineales bacterium
CAGGCTAAACGTCTGCCGCCCGCCGTCCACCGCCTGCCCGCGGTCGCCACGGTGCCGCTGGCCTACCCGCTGGCGTCGGACCCGCCCGGCTTCGAAGCTCGCCAAGCTGTGGTTTTCGTCGGCGGCTTCCAACACCAACCCAACGTCGACGCGGTCTTGTTTTTTGCCCGCTCGGTCTGGCCCGAGGTGGTCCGCCATCTGCCGGAGGCCCGTTTCCGGATCGTAGGCCCGGACGCGCCGGCCGCCGTGCAGGCGCTGGCCTCCCGCACCATCGAGGTCGTCGGCCATGTGGCCGATCTCACGCCCGTGCTGAACGCGGCCCGCCTGGCGGTGGCGCCTTTGCGCTACGGCGCCGGCATGAAGGGCAAGGTGGTCCAGGCGCTGGCGGCCGGCCTGCCCGTGGTCACGACTCCGATCGGCGCCGAAGGTCTGCCAGTCGTACCCGGCCGGCACGCGCTGGTGGCTGAGACGCCGGCCGATCTGGCGCAGGCCGTGATCCGAGCCTACACCGACGCGGCGCTGTGGCAGCAGCTGGCCCAGGCCGGCCAGGCTCTCATCGCGGCCCATTACTCTGAGGTCGTCGTGGCCCTGCGCCTGTATCAGGCCGCCTTCGGGCCGCTGCCCTCCGCCCCCGGCCGGGCGGGCGAACGGGACGGCGCAGCTGCGCCGCCGGCCTTGCCGGCCGGCATCCAGGCCCTCCACGCCCTGCTCGACGGGCTGGAATGGCACCACCTCTGGCACTCCCCCGAGCAGGCGCGCGTCGCTTTCCAAACGGCCGCCGGCCTGGACCCGACCCTGCACGCCGCCCCGTTGGCCGAGGCCGAGCTGTACCTGGACTTGGACGAAATCGAGTCAGCTCAGCGGGCCTGGGAACAGGCCAATGAACAGGCCCCGCGCGCGCCCGGTGTCCAACTGCTGCACGCCGAACTGTTGACCCGTCGCGGACAGTATGGCCCGGCCAGCCAGCGCGTCGACGCCGTGTTCGACATCGATCCCAAACACCCCGCGGCCATGCGGCTGAAGATCGAGCTGGCCTATCAGGCCGGCGCCCTGCCGCAGATGTGGGAGATGCTGCGCTCGGCCGTCAAGCTCCACCCGACCGATTACCGCCTCTTCCGGCTGCTGTGCGAGATGACGGTCCGGGCCGGCGAGACGGACGAGGCCCTGCGCCTCCTGCCGCAGGCCATGGCCCGCGCCAGCGCCCTCGGCTTCAACGCCGACGAACGCCGCTACCAGGCCTACCTGGAACAGATCGTAAGCCAGCTGGCCGAGCCGCTGCCGGCCGCCCAGGTCGGCCCCCGGCCCGCGCCGCCGGCCCCGCGCGAGACCGCCCCGCCTCCAGAAGTCGCTGTCGTCGTCCCGATCTACGGCAACGCGCCCCTGGTCCGGCGCTGCGTCGAGAGCGTCCTGCGCACCGCGCCGGAAGTCCAGTTGATCCTGGTGGACGATGCTTCGCCTGGCAGCCAGATCCGCAAGCTGCTGGCCGAATTCCGGCGCCGGCCGAACGTGAGCGTGGTCCGGCTGGCCGAGAACCAGGGCTTTATCGGCGCCTGCCACGCTGGCGCCGACCGTGCCAGCGCGCCCTTTATCCTGTTCCTGAACTCGGACGTCGAGGCCGTGGAGCCGGGCTGGCTGAACGCCCTCCTGCCGCAGGACTCCCAGACCGCTATCGTCGGCGCCCGCCTGCTCTTCCCGCCCGACGCCCGGCACCCGGCCGGCCGGATCCAGCACGCCGGCGTCGCCCGCAACGCCCAGGGCCAGCCCTATCACCCGTTCTACGGCCTGCCGGCCGATCATCCGTTGGCGGCCCGCGCCCACGCCGTCAACGCCGTTACCGGCGCTTGTTTGCTCATCCGGCGCGAGGTCTGGCAAGCCCTGGGCGGCTTCGACCGCGCCTTCGGGCGCGGCATCTACGAGGACGTGGACTTGTGCTGGCGGGCCCGTCAACAGGGCCACAGCGTGTGGTACACGCCGGCCGCTACCCTGCACCACCACGAGCACGCCAGCCAGAAGGCCGGCCGCACCCTGCACGATGAGAACGAGGCCCGCAACCGCCAGCTCCTGTTCGCGCGCTGGGGCCGCCTGGCCAGCGACGAGCACCTGTTCCAGGTCGAGGGCGCGCCTGAAACCCCGGCGCCGAGCCGGGCGGAGGAAACGCTGCTGCTGTTGACGGGCGCCGCCGACCTGTCAGCGGCGCTGGATCAATATCAGGCCCGCTTGGACCAGGACGTGCTCGACCTGCTCGACCGCCTGGCCGCCGGCACCGCCGACCCGGAGGCCCGCCAGTCCCTGGCGGCCCTGGCAGAGCTGATCCGTCCGCGTCTCGCCGCCCCCAAGCCGGCGGTCCGCGCCGTGGAGACCCTGCAATGGCTGCTGGCCCAGCCAGATCTGCCGGCCGCCCTCGCCCAACAGGCCGACCGGCTGGATGAGGACCTGCTCAACCTGGTCCGCCTCAACGCCGCGACCGCGCGCGGGGACGGCAAGCCGGAGCTGGCCGGCGGCCTGGACCTCCTGGCCGATTACATCGCCGCGCAGCTTCAGCCGCCGGCGGCGCCGCCGGCCGCAGCCGAGACCCTCAGCCGCCTGCTGGAGGCCGAGGATCTGCCGGCGGCGCTGGCCGAGCAGGCCGCGCGCCTGGACGCGGACGTGCTGGCGCTGGTGCGCGAGAACGCCGCCGCCGCCCGCGCCGACGGCGACCTCGAGCTGGCCGAGGGCTTGGGCCACCTGGCCGACTACATCGCCGGCGTGCTCACCGAACGCGCGCCCGCCGCCGCCGACTGAGCCAGCGCATGCCGGCCAGCCTGTCCGTCTGTCTGATCGTCAAGAACGAGGCCGCCCACCTCCCGCGCTGCCTGGCCAGCGTGCAGGACCTTGGCGCGGAGGTGGTGGTGGTGGACACCGGCTCCACCGACGAAACGCCCGCCATCGCGGCCGCTTACGGCGCCCGGGTGCTGGCCTTCGCGTGGTGCGACGATTTTTCGGCCGCCCGCAACTTCGGCCTCGACCGGGCGCGCGGCGAGTGGCTGTTGGTGCTCGACGCCGACGAGGCGCTCGAGCCGGCCGCCCCGCCCGCGGTGGCCCAGCTGCTCCGGGACGAAACGACAGCGGCCTACGAGGTCCGCGTACGCAACTTCCATCCGCCGGACGGCGCCCAGTACACGGAGGCGCGCTCGGTGCGGCTATTCCGCAACCATCCGGCGTTTCGCTTTGAGAACCAGATCCACGAACAGATCGTCAACGCCATCCGCCGCGCCGGCGGCCGCATCGCGCCGAGCAGCCTGTTGGTCGCCCACTACGGCTACCTGCAGGCCGTGGTCCAGGGCACAGACAGCCGGCCGGAGCGCAATTTGCGCCTGCTCGAGCACGCCGTGCGGGCCGAGCCCGAGAACGCCTTCCTGTGCGCCAAGCTCGGGCTCACCTATCTGGCCGCCGGCCAGGCCGGCCCGGCCGCCGAGCCGCTCACCCGTGCGCTGCGTCTGCACGCGCGCGACCCGCGCGTGCTCAACGAGCCGACCGCCGGCCAGGTGCGCGCTGCGCTGCAGTCCCTGGCCCGGGCGCGGGCGGAGGCCACCCTGCAAAGCCTGCTCGCCGCCGCCGATCTGGCCGGCGAGCTGGCCCGCCGCCGCTCTGAGCTGGATCAGGCCTTGCTGGATCTGATCCACGAGAACGCCCGCGCCGCCCAGGCCGCCGGCGAAGCCGAGCTGGCCGAGGGCCTGGTTGGGCTGGCCGGCTACGTGGCCACGCTGGCCGGCGCCCGCCGGCAGCCCGCCCCGGTCGTTTAGCGCGCCTTTACACCCCTTTCATTGGTCGTTTACTGACGCTCCCGGGGCCGGATGTTAGATTGAAACCGGCTCATCAGGATGCGACAATAATGACGACCAGTGATTCCCTAATTGACCTGCCGAACCTCAAACGCCTGGCGCGCAGCCAGTTGAATGCCGATCGGTTGGAGTCCGCGCTGCCGGCCTTCGCCCAGATCCTGCGGCATGACCCCAGCGACGCGGAAGCGTACCTGGCCGTGGGCGACGGGTACCTGGCGGCTGGCGATCCGGCCGCCGCCTATTGCCTGTATGCCCGGGCCGGCGAGCTGGAGCCGTTGAATGCCGAGGCCCGCGGCCGCCTGGCGCTCGCGCAGGCGGAGCTGGGCGGTTCGGCCGTGGCCGGGCCGACGGCCGGCCTGATCACGGCCGCGGCCATGACGCGCCTGCTGCGCGGCCTGAACGGCGGCCAGAGCGTCGTCACCGATCAGGATCTGGATCGCGCGGCCGAGGTGCTGCGCGAGATCGTCGCCAGCCCCCGCCCGGCTGAAACCGTGGCCCAGCAGATCCAGGACATCGAGACGCTCATCCCGGCCCTGCTGGCCCTCAACGTCCGACAAGCCCGCCGTCAGGGCCGGCCCGATCTGGCGGCCGCCCTGGAGCATTTGAGCGCGGCGGTCCAACCGGCGGCGGGATCGGCCCGGCCGGCCGCGCCCGCCGCGGCCCTGGGCGCCCGCATTTTGGTGCTGGGCGCCGACGCGCCGGCGCCGCGCTGGATCACGGCCGCCCTGCGCGCCGCCGGCTACGCGGTCGAGCAGAGCGCGGCCGCCTCGGCTGAGGCCGGCCTGGCCTGGGACGTCGTCATCGCCCATCAGCCCCAATACTGGCTGCAGCCGGCCGAGCAGCTGGCCGCCTTCGCGGCGGCCGGCGCCCGCGTGATCATCAGCCTGGAAGACGACGTGGTCCAGCTGGCCCCCTGGCAGACTGCC
Organism: Anaerolineales bacterium; assembly: GCA_016789165.1. Taxonomy (GTDB): domain Bacteria; phylum Chloroflexota; class Anaerolineae; order Anaerolineales; family UBA6663; genus SpSt-583. The sequence goes on from JAEURL010000152.1 coordinate 4,748, forward strand.
GGCCAGCGGCTGGAGCCGGCCGCCCGCGAGCGCCTGGCCGCTTACACGGCCAGCCTGCGGCTGGCGGACGCGGTGTGCGTGCCCAGCCCGATCCTGGCCGAGACCTT
>JAEURL010000153.1 GCA_016789165.1 Anaerolineales bacterium
CGTGGTGGCGCAGGACGGCCAGCGTCTCCGGCAGCGGCAGCGCCGGCAGGCTGTGCCCGTCGCGGCCGGTCAGGCTGTCGGCCGCGAACATGGAATTGAGGATCGCCTCTTCGGTGGCCTCGCTGGCCGCCTGGAACAGCCAATTGATGGCCGGCGCCTGGCCGGGCTGGGTGGCCTCGCTGACCACCGTCCGCTCCAGCACTGGCCGCGGGCCGGGCAGGTGCGGCACGCGCAGCGTGGTGGAGAACGCGATCACGAAGTCGCCGCTGGTGGTGGACAGCAGCCCGCCGGTGCGCGCCAGCCCGCCGCCGGCCCGCACGCTCAGGCGCTCCAGCTGGCGCGCGTCCAGCGGCGCGTCGGTGCCCAGCACGATGATGATGGACGAGCCGTGGTCCTCGGGCTGGCCGCCCGCCCCCGGGGCCGGCGGCTCCCAGTCCCGCAGCGCCGCGCCCACCGGCACGCCGTCCACGCGCAGGTGCTCGCGCCGGCCGAAGTTGCTCATCACCAGCGCGCCCACCGTCCAGCCCGCCGGCGTCACGCGCGAGCTGGTGCCGATGCCGCCCTTGAACCCGAAGCAGCTCATGCCCGTGCCGCCGCCCACGCCGCCCTCGGCCACGGGGCCGGCGGCGGCCTGATCCAGCGCGGCGAAGACGTGCTCGGCCCGAACGTGCCGGCCGCGCATATCGTGCAGGTACTGGTCCGAGCACTCGGCCACCACTCCGGCCGGCGTCCAGGCCGTCACCCCCAGCTCGGGGTCGCGCGCGAAGCACCACTCCTGCAGGGCGTCCGCCGCCCGCGCCACGCTGCTGGTGCCCGTCAGCAGGATCGGCGACTCCAGCACGCCGGTCTCGCGGATCATCTCGCTGCTGGTGACCTCGCCGAAGCCGTTGAGGCGGTGCACGCAGGCCGCCACCTTGTCCCGGAAGAGGTCGCCCGGATGCGGCCGGATGGCGGTGACGCCGGTGCGCGCCGGCCCGCCGCCGGGCACCAGCGGGCCATGGCCGTGGATGACGGTGGCGTGGCCCACCAGGACGCCGGCCACGTCGGTGAGGGCGTTGTGCGGGCCGGGGGGCAGGCTGCCGATGACAAGGCCGATCTGGCGGGCGCGCGGGCGCTGGGGCATGGGGGGGCTTCCTCCGCTGGGTGAGTGGCCGGGCAGGCTGATCATACCCGTTCCGGCCGGCGGGCCGCCAGGCCGGAGAAAGGCGGGCCGGCGCCTCCGCAAAATTGACTCTTGCCGCGCGAGTCCGGGATTCTTATAATCCTGACGTACCGCGTCACTCACTCAGGATAAAGCCGAATGTATGTTCAGACTGAGATCCTGTTCCCGCCCCGCCTGATCCCGCAGATGCGCGATGCCTGCGGTCCCGAGCTGCGCAAGCTGGTGGACCGCTTGGCGACACTGGATGAGGCGCACCCAGAGAGCCTGGCGTTCACGCTGATGATGATCCGCCTGGACGGCTGCCTGGAGTGCGAAACCGACTCGTTCCGGGCTATGCGCGGCTGCCTGGCGTGCGCCCTGCAGAACCTGCGCCGCCATCGCGCCAACGAGCGCGAGCTGCTCAAGCTGTACAAGGCCGCCCTGCACGACGTGCAAGTCCACCTGGCCGCCCGCTCGGCCGCCGCCGCCCCGCCCCCAGCGCGGCGGACCTCCAAGGCCAGCCCGGCCGCGCCGGCCTGAGCCGGCCCGCCCGCCTCCGCTAAAACTCCCGCCGCCTGCCCGGCCGCCGGCCCCGTGACACTTGTGGGCCGGCGGGCTTTTTTGTTGTCCTCAGCCGGGGGGAGAAGTGGCTCCCTCATGTCTGACAGACAGGCTGTGTCCGGGCGGGGCGGCTTGCAGCCCGACCAGGTCGCGGATTTGATCTCGGCCGATATCACCCAGCGCTTCGATATGGCTGAGGGCCCGGCTGCAGGCCGGCGATCCCAACATCCGCTTCAACCTGCCCGGCCGGCCCATCCTGGACCCGCTCACGGCGGCGCTGACCGTCGCCGGGCTGGTGGGCCTCTGGCGTCAGGCCGTCACCCCGCCGCCGCCCACAAAACCGGCGTGCCCAACACCTTTAGGGTCTGCGCCCCGGCGAATGCGAGCCGCCCTGACCAATTTTGGTCCGGCTGACAGGCGGCCGAGGCCGGCCGGGACTTTGTGTTCAGATGGCCGTATGGTATGCTGGCCGTGTGAGTGGCCTGTGTCTCGTGTCCCCCGCCTGGCTCGCTGACTCAACGCCCTGACGCCGCGTTTCCGCCGGCGGCGGGGCGTTTTTTGTGGGAGAGCGCTATGCTGACCCTGATCGAGAAAATCGCCTTCCTCTTGCTCGCCGCCGGCTCAGCCTACTACGCCTACCGGGCGGCGGACCGCATCCGGCGCATCATCCAGCGCGGCCGCGGCGGCGAAAAGATCGACGTGCGCGCCGCCCTGCAGCGCGCCCAGGAGGCCCTGCTCAAGTCGGCCACGCTCTCCCCCACCTGGCAGACCCGCTTCTGGCCGAGCCTGTTCCACGCCTTCGTGGTGTGGGGGTTCATCTACTACCTGCTGGTCAACTTCGGCGACGCGCTGGAAGGCTTCTTCGCCGGCTACCGCTTCCCCACCAACGGCGCCCTGGCCGGCCTGGACGGGGTCTACAACCTGCTGGCCGACCTGTTGACGGTGGGCGTGCTGGCCGGCATGGCGGCCCTGCTCCTCCGGCGCTTCGCGCTGCAGTCCAAGGACTTCACCTTCCTGGACAGCACCCTGGTTCATCCGCGGGCCAAGGCCGGCATCCGGCGGGATTCGGCCATCGTCGGCTCGTTTATCCTGTTCCACATCGGCTCGCGTTTCCTGGGCAAGAGCTTCCAGCTGGCCGCCCATCCCCTGGACGTGAACGCCCACACCTGGCAGCCCTTCGCCAGCGCCCTGAGCGGGCTGTGGGCCGGCCTGCCGGAGACCACCCTGGTGGTGCTGGAGCACGTCTTCTTCTGGTGCGCCATCGGCTCGATCCTGCTCTTCATCCCCTACTTCCTATACTCCAAACACATCCACATCTTCATGACGCCCCTGAACTTCCTGTTCAAGCCGCAGCGGAAGTCCATGGGCCAGCTGGCCAAGATCGACTTCGACGATGAGTCGATCACGCAGTTCGGGGCCACCAAGCTGGAGCACCTGGAGTGGCCGGCGCTCTTTGACGCGTACGCCTGCATCATGTGCAACCGCTGCCAGGACAGCTGCCCG
>JAEURL010000174.1 GCA_016789165.1 Anaerolineales bacterium
CTTCTGGCGGCCGGCCGCCTTTCCGGTGCCGCGCCGCCTCGGACAGCGACCAATCTTTTGCTGGCGTTGGGGCTGCTGCAGTGGGCGGCTTTTGCAGCCGCCCTAATCCCCAATGCAGTTGCGGATGAGTGGGGCGGCTACCGAGTCTACGGCGTCCTGGCGCATCTCCTGCCTGGCTTGCTGTGGGCGGCGCTGGGTGTGACGGCCTGGGCGCCAGCGCCAGCATCCGTGGCCGAAGGGCCGGCGTGACTCGGGTGGATGGGAGGAGCTGGGCCGGCCGGGCGGCCGTCGTCGGCGGCGCACTGGCGGTGGTGCTCACGCTCCCTTTCGCCAGCGCCTACTTCGCGGCTTACCCCGGCTTCGACGTGCCGCCGTTCTGGGTGGCGCCGCTGAAACCGGTTCTGGCGCCGGCGCTTGGTTTCGCGGACCGGATCACGGTCTACAATGTCTATGGCCGCGTCTTCAACGCCGTCTATCTGCTGTTCCTGCCGGCCGCCTTCGCCCTGCGCCGGCTTCAGGAGGGGCGCGGCTGGCAGGCCGGCTGGGGCGGCGGCCTGACCGTGGCCGGCCTGTTGGCCGCGGCGGTGGGCGTAGCCGGTGATTACTGGCTGGACGGGGCCGGCTTCCTGCTGGAGTTCTGCGGGCTGCTGATCATGAACCTGGGGGCCTTGCTATCCGGCCTGGCTGGACTGCGGGCTGGCGGCCTCCCACGCGGGCTGGCCTGGCTGCTGACGACCTGTTTCCCGGGCCTGTTCGCGGTCCAGTTTTTGATCGGGCACATCCCCAGCAGCCCAACGCTGCTGTTCGCCGTGGCCTGGCTGGCTCTCGGTCACCGGCTCCAGGCGCCGGCCGGCCAGTTGCCCAACCCATCACACGCGGACCAGTCGGAGAAACCTGCCCATGGCTGAAGTCACCCTGTCAACCCCCGGCGCGCGGCCGGCCTCCGCCCTCACCGCCCGCGCCGTCTTTTGGCGCGGCGGCCTGACGGCCCTGCTCTACCTGGCCGGCGGCCTGCCGTTGGTCTTCGGCGTTGCGTTCTTGCTGAGCCGTCTGCCGTATCACATGGATCTGTTCGAGTCGCCGCTGCTGGGGATGGCGCTGTTCGTGGGCGTCACGGCCGGCGGCGGAGGGCTGTGGGGGCGCTCCCTGGCGCGCCTCACGGGCCGGCCGGAAGTAAAAACCCTGGCCTGGGCCGCGGCCGGGAGTTTCCTGGCCCTGGTCTTCAGCGCCGCCTTCGCGCTGGGGCAGCTGGAAGTGGTCTTGGTCGAAGAGCGCGGCGCCGGGGACATGCCGATCTACTTGGTCTTCGCCGCGTTGTTCACGCTCTCGTCCGGCTATGTGACGGGCGGCGTGGGGGCGGCGCTGGGCCTGGCGCTGCGCGACCGCGCGCTGGCGCTCGACCTGGCCTGGCGGGGTGGGCTGGCCGGGGCCGCAGCCTTCCTGGCCGCCGACGTGCTCCAGCACTTGCTCGGCCGGGTGGTGGGCGGGCCAAACGCGGCCGCCACCGCCACCATGCTGACCGTCATGGCGGTCGGCCACGCCGCGGCCGCCCTGGCCGGCGGCGGTGTCATCGCGGCCCGGATTTGGACCCGCGCGGCGGCTGTGCCACAATAGCGGCATGCGCGCCGCGACCACCGGGAGCACCTTGCACGGGCCCAGCCTGTGGGCGGCCCGCGCCGCCTGGGCCGCGACCGCCGCCGCCACGCTCGGCCTGCTGGTCGTCCTGCTCCCGGTTAACGGGCGGGCGATCATCGCCGACTGGCAGGTGCAGGAAAGCTACCTGGCGGTGGCGGCGTTCCTGCCCCAGGGCGTGTACGCTCAATATGTGCTGGGCCTGCGCTACCTCGTCCTGGCCGCCTACCTGGGCGTGGCCGGCCTGATCGCCTGGCGCCGGCCGGCCGATGGCATGGCCCTGCTGGCCTCGGCCGCCCTGCTCACCCTGCCGCTCGGCTTTGGGCTGGGCGGCGACCTGCAGTACGGGTTCTATCCGGAGCCGGCCTGGTGGCCGGCGGCGCGCGCGGCCGGCCGGTTTTTGAGCCTGGCGAGCACGTCTTATCTTCTGCCCGCGCTGTTCTTCCTCTTCCCCAACGGCCGCTTTGTCCCCGGCTGGCTGGCCTGGGTAGCCGGCCTGGTCACCCTCCCCATCACCGTCGGCCTGGTCGCGCTCTGGCGGGACGACGACAGTGTTTGGGGCCTCTGGATCGGCAGTCTCCTGGCCACCCTGCTGATGGCCCTGGCCGGCCAACTCTACCGTTACCAGCGCGTCTCCGACGCCGTGGAGCGCGGGCAGACGCGCTGGGTGCTGGCGGCCCTGGCCGCCCTGCCGCTGAGCGTGCTGTTGACCTTTCTGCTCAGCCTGCTCATCGGCCCGGTCAACACGCGCATCCAGGCCCAGTTGGGTTTTTTGGGCCTGCACCTCCAGTTGTTGGTCATGCTCGCCATCCCGGTCAGCCTCGGGCTGGCCGTCCTGCGGCGCGGCCTGTGGGGCGTGGACCCGCTCCTCAACCGCGCCCTGGTCCTGGGCGGCCTGAGCGCGGCGTTGCTGGTGCTCTACCTGGTGGTGGTGTTTGGCCTGGGGGCGTTCCTCGGCCTGACCGATAACCCGCTGCTGGCCGTGGCGGCTACGGCTTTGTACGCGGCCCTGGTGGGCCCGCTGCGCCAGCGCCTCCAGAACGCGGCCAACCGCCTGATGTACGGCGAGCGCGACGACCCGGCCACCGTCCTGGCCCGGCTGGGCCAGCGGCTGGAGTCCGCGCTGGCGCCGGAGGCGGTGCTGAGCACCATCGTGGAGACGGTGGCGCAGGCCCTGAAGCTGCCGTACGTGGCCATCGCGGGCCCGCCGGCCGCTCCCGGCGACCCGGCCGAACCGGACGCCGCGGGCCGGCTGCTGGCTGCCACCGGTCAGCCGGTCGCCACAGAGCGCCTGCGCCTGCCGCTCATCCACCAGTCACAGGTGGTGGGTGTGCTGCTGGCCGCCGCGCGCGGTGGTGAAACCAGCCTGACCGCCGCCGACCGGCGCCTGCTGGAATCACTAGCGCGCCAGGCCGCGCCGGCCGTGCACGCCTATCAGCTGACCGCCGCCCTGCGCCAGTCGCGCGAACGTATCGTGGCGGCGCGGGAGGAGGAGCGCCGCCGCCTGCGCCGCGACCTGCACGACGGCCTCGGCCCGACCCTGGCTAGCCAGGCTCTCAAGCTGGACGCCGCGCTGGACCTGCTGGAGCCCGAACCGGCTAAAGCCGCCGCCTACCTGCGCGAGGTGAAGGCCCAGACCCAGGCCACGGTGGCCGATATCCGCCGGTTGGTCTACGAGCTGCGCCCGGCGGCGCTGGACGAGTTGGGGCTGGCCTCGGCGCTGCGCGAGCACGCGCGCCAGATGACGGGGCCGGCCGGCGGCCTGCGCGTGACCGTAGCCGCGCCGGAGGCCCTGCCGCCCCTGCCGGCCGCCGTCGAGGTGGCCGCCTACCGCATCAGCCTGGAGGCGCTGACCAACGTCGTCAAGCACGCCCAGGCGCGCGAGTGCCGTGTGACGCTGACGGTGGTGCAGCAGCGCGGCGGGCGGTCGCTGGCCCTGGAGGTGGCCGACGACGGGGTCGGCCTGCCGGACGGGGGGCCGGCCGGCGTCGGGCTGGCCTCTATGCGCGAACGCGCCGAGGACTTAGGCGGGGCGTGTGTCGTCGGCGCTGGCCCGGCGGGGGGCGTCCGGGTGCAGGCCTACTTGCCAATCCCGGAGGTGGCGCGGCCATGAACGTCATTCGGCTGCTGATCGCGGACGATCACACGCTTTTTCGGGAGGGCCTGCGCGCCCTGCTCAGCGTCGCGCCGGATGTGGCGCTGGTGGGCGAGGCCGCCACCGGCGAGGAAGCGGTGGCCCTGGCCGCCACGCTGGAGCCGGACGTAGTGCTGATGGATATCCAGATGCCGGGCCTGAACGGTGGACCGGGCTTGAACGGTTTGGACGCGACGCGCCGCATCACGCACACCAGCCCGCACATCGGCGTGGTCATGCTGACCATGCACGCCGACGACGACTCGGTCTTCGCGGCCATGCGGGCCGGGGCGCGCGGCTACGTGTTGAAGGGCGCGGACAAGGAGGAGGTGCTGCGGGCGATCCGGGCGGCGGCGCGCGGGGAGGCGCTGTTTGGGCCGGCGGTAGCCCGCCGGCTGATGCATTTCTTCGGCGCCCTGGCGGCCTCGGCCCGCTCCGCCCCGCCGCTGGCCTTCCCCGAGCTGACGGAGCGTGAGCGGGACGTGCTGGGCCTGATCGCCCAGGGGCTCAACAACGCCGCCATCGCCGAGCGGCTGAGCTTGAGCCCCAAGACGGTGGGCAATCACATCTCCAATATTTTCAGCAAGCTGCAGGTGGCCGACCGCGCGCAGGCCATCATCCGCGCGCGCGAGGCCGGCCTGGTCACGCCGCGGCCAGGGCCGGCTCGGCCGCCGGCGTCTCCAGATGATACTCCCACGTGATCGTGGCCACGCCGCGCAGTGTGGCGGCCACCGAGCAGTACTTCTCCTCGGACAGGCGGATGGCCTGCTCCACGGCCGCCGGGGTCAGGTCCGCCCCGCGCAGCCGGTAGGTCAGGTGGATGCGGCGGAAGGTCCACGGCGGCGTGGGATCCTGTTCGCCGGTCACCGCCACCTCCAGCCCGGAGAGCGTGAGGCGCTTCTTGGCCAGGATCTCCACCACATCCACCGAGGCGCAGGAGGCCAGGGCGATCAGAAGCATCTCGGACGGCTTGCAGCCGATCCCGTTGGCCTCGTCCTGGGCGCTGAGCACCACGGAGTGCCGGCTGGAGTCCACCCCCACGAACTGCTTGTTCTTGAGCCACGTCACCGTTGCTTGAGCCATCCGTTGCCTTATCTTTCGCTAGCGCCGAGGAACCCGCCTCGGCTGAGATTTGCTTATCAGGTGAAGCCGCCTGGGTCGGCCATGTAGCCGCAGCGCGGGCAGCTGAGCTGCACCAGGCCGTCGTAGGCCAGGCGGCCCGGGCGGCAGCGCGGACAGCGGCCGCCCGGCCGGGGCCGGCGCCGGGTGGCGCAGGCGGGCCGGGGGGCGCGCCGGATCCGGCCGGCCATGTCAATTCAAAGACGCTTCCCAGTCCCGGCGCAGGCGCGACATCACGCCGTCATCCAGCACCTGCAGCAGCTGGCTGATCACCTGCGGCTCCGGCTGCGCGCCCTCGATGTGGACCACGTCCTCGATGACGGTGCGCGGCACGCCGTAGACCTGGTAGCGGTTGGCCAGGTGCGGGAACTCGGAGGCCTCCACCATGTCGGCCGTGATCCAGTCGCTGGCCATGGCCAGCTTGTGGGCCAGCACCACCGCCCGCGGGCAGTACGGGCAGGTGGGCGTCACGTAGACCTG
>JAEURL010000186.1 GCA_016789165.1 Anaerolineales bacterium
GGCCGCGGCGCCTCCAGCCGGCTGGCGGCCGCCGCCGGCCCAGCCTCGGCCACGCTCAGGGGCGGCATCGGTTGGATCAAGCTGCCGCCGAACGGGTCCACAGTCCATTCCCACACGCCGGCCTCCGGCAGGATCACCTCCGCCTCGAAATAGCCCACCGTGCCGGCGGGCTGCGCGACGGCGTTGACCACCTGGCCGCTGACGGTGTGTTCGAAGCGCAAAGTGGGTGCCACCCAATCCACCAAGGTGATGCCGTGCTGGCGGACGGCGAAGCGGAACGAGGCGGGCTGGCCGGCCACCAGGTCCTGCGGCAAGGCCTCCAGCGTGGCGATGGCCCAGCCGCCGGCGGCCGCGCGGCCCGCCCCCCACAAGAGCGCGCCCAACGCCACCAAACTCAGCAATCCCAGACGCAGACGAGTGGACATGACAGTTCCTTTCGAGGATGAGGGGTGGGGCCGTTAGGGGGCTGCGTCGGCGGCGGCGACCATGACCGTGAAGCGCAGCTCGCTCTGGCCGGCCTCGGCCGTGACCTCCCAGCAGCCGGCGGCCGGCACATAGACGGCCGTCACCTGGAAGCCGGTCCCATAGCCGTCCGGTACCCAGGCCCGCAGGGGATCGGCCGGGCCATCCAGGCGCCGGCCGGTCACCTCCAGCTGGGCGCCGGCGGGCCGGATCCAGATGATCTTGTTGCCGTCCGGGCCGGCCTGCCAGCCGGAACCCCAATAGGCCCACAGGCGGCGGTCAGCGGTGATGAACCACGGGCCGTCCCCGAACGGATCGGCGTTGGGGTCGTCCGGCGGGGTATCCACAGCGGGCGTGGAGACCGGGCAGGCGGGTGTGGGCAGCGCAGCGGCGGCCGCGGTCTGGCAAGCGCTCAAACTCGCGCCGGCCAGGAGCAGCAGGAGCAGGGAGAAGCGCGGCATCGGTGTCTCCTGGGGTTATGCCCCAAGTACACCGCCGGGCCGGGTTGGGTTCCCGGCCCGCGCCGGCTTTAGCGCAGTGATTCGGCGACGCGCACGGCCTCGGCCAGCGGCAGATCGGTCTCCAGGCGCAGGGTGAGCGCGCCCTCGGTCCAGACCAAAACGTGACCGTCAATCAGCCGGCGGAAATCCCAGTTCCCGCTCTTCACCTGGATGACGTAGCCGCCCGTGGTCCAGACGGCGGATTGGCCGTTGACGGCCGTGGACTGCAGCGCCTCCGGCTGGCCCTTGACGCCGACCGCCGGCGAGGACAGGTAATGCAGGCTCAGGCGGACCTGGTCCGGCCGGGCGTGATCGCGCCACACCAGCACCACGGCCGAGCCGTCCAGGTCCTGCAGAAAAACGTCATCGGGCGGGCCGAGGTCGGCCGGGTAGGCCGGCAGGCGGATGGGGAAGGCCACGGCCTGGCGCGCGGCCTCCAGGGTGGTGTGGCCGGCCAGGTCCAGCAGCGACGGCAGCAGGGTGGGCGCCGGGGTGACGGTGGCCGGCGCGGCGGTGGGCGGGGCCACGAAGACGCGCACCACGCCGATCTGGATGAACTCCACCAAGCCGGCGCGCACCTGCGGCACGGCCAGGCTGAGCAGGCCGAGCGCGGCCAGGCCGGCCAGCGCCCAGGCCAGGCGGGCGCGGGGGCGGCCGCGGACGCGCGCCGCGGCGGGGCCGGCGGGCGGGGGATACGGGAAGTGGCGGCCGGCCCGGCGGAGCAGGGCTTCGAGGCGCTCGTCGGGGCCGCCGGCCGATGACGGATTATCCATCCACGAGCTCCGGTTGCAGGTCAGGGAAGTCACGGGTGATCACGATCCGCAGGCGGCCGAGGGCGCGGTGCAGGCGGGATTTGACGGTGCCGGCCGGCACGTCCAGGGCCGCGGCGGCCTCGGCTTCGGAGAGTTCCAGGAAGTAGCGGAGATAGATGATCTGCTGATCGGTCTCGGCGAGCCGCTGGACGGCGCGCCAGACGGCTTGGGCCTCCAGTTGCTGGGCGGTGAGCGTGTGGGCGTCCACCACCGGGGCCGGCTCGGCGCGCAGGCGGCGCTGGAGGGCGGCCCAATAGCGGCCCAGGGAGCGCTGGCGGTTGCGGGCCAGGTTGACCGTGATGCGCAGCAGCCACGGCCGGAAGGGCCGGCCCAGCTCGAAGCGGTCCAGCGCGCGGTAGGCGCGCAGGCAGGCCTCCTGCGCGGCGTCGTCGGCTTCGGCGGCGTCGCCCAGGAGCAGATAGGCCAGCCGGCAAGCGGCCGGCCGGTGGGCGGTGATTAGGGCCTCCCAGGCGGCGGCGTCGCCGGCCTGCGCACGGCGCACCCACTCCGCTTCAGGCGGCCCGGCCTCTTCGGGTGTCATTATCTGCTGACTATACACCGGCCGGGCGGCGGAGGTTCCGGCAATGGCTAACGGCGGGGACGACGGATGAGAAGCGGAGGCGGCGTTTCCCTGAATCGCGCGGCCTGGGCTAGAATGACGCCGAGCCCATTCACACTCAACAGGAGCCTGTATGCGTGTCTTACTGATCGGCGTCGGCGGCGTCGGCGAAGCGATTGCCGTGATGGCCGACCGTCGGCCCTGGCTGGACCAGATGGTGCTGGCCGATTACGACGAGCGGCGCTGCAAGAAGGTGCGCCGGCGGCTGAGCACGCGCAAGCGCTTCCCGGTGGAGCAGCTGGATGCCTCCGACAAGCGCGCCATCGTCCGCCTGGCGAAGAAGCACAAGATCGACCTGATTGTGAACGCCGTGGCCCCGCACTTCAACGAGACGATCTTCAGCGCCGCCTACACCGCGCGCTGCCATTATCTGGACATGGCCATGACGCTCTCCGAGCCGCACCCGGACGAGCCGTACAGCCGGCCGGGCGTCATGCTTGGCGATTACCAGTTCGCGCGTTCGGCCAAGTGGGCCGAGCGCGGCCTGCTGGCCCTGGTGGGCATGGGCGTGGAGCCGGGCCTGTCCGACGTCTTCGCCCGCTACGCCGAGAAGCATCTGTTCGACGAGATCGACGAGATCGGCGTGCGGGACGGCTCGAACCTGCGCGTGCGCGGCTACGCCTTCGCGCCTACCTTCAATGTCTGGACGACCATCGAGGAGTGCCTCAACCCGCCCCTGATCTGGGAGCGCGAGCGCGGCTGGTACACCACCGCACCGTTCTCCGAGCCGGAGGTCTTCAACTTCCCGGAGGGCATCGGCCCGCTGGAGGTGGTGAACGTGGAGCATGAGGAGGTGGCGCTGATGCCGCGCTACCTCCAGTGCCGGCGCGTGACCTTCAAGTACGGCCTGGGCGACGAGTTTGTGCGCGTGCTCAAGATGCTCAACCTGCTGGGCCTGGACCGCAAGGAGCCGGTGGTGGTGGGCCGGGTGAGCGTGGCGCCGCGCGACGTGGTGGTGGCCTGCCTGCCCAACCCCGCCCACCTGGGCGACAAGATGACGGGCAAGACCTGCGCCGGCACCTGGATCACGGGCGTCAAGGACGGCCGGCGGCGCGAGTTGTACCTCTACCAGGTGGCCGACAACGAGGAGTGCATGCGCCAGTACGGCGTGCAGGCCGTGGTCTGGCAGACGGCCGTCAACCCCGTCATCGCCATGGACCTGATCGCCAGCGGAGTCTGGCGCGCGGCCGGCGTGCACGGGCCCGAGCACTTTGACCCGGATCCGTTCCTGGCCAAGATGGGCGAGTACAACTTTCCTTACGGCGTGCGCGAGTACCCGCCGCGCGGCAAGTGAGATGGCCGCGGCGCCGCCCGGCGTCGGCCGCGCCGCCGGCCGGCTGATCGGGTATTACCTGGCGTTGGCCGGCATCGGCCTGGCCGCCTCCGTGCTGGGCCCCACCTTGCCCGGCCTGGCCGCCCAGACGGGCACCACGTTGAGCGGCATCAGCTTCCTGTTCGTGGCCCGGACCGCTGGCTATCTGTCCGGGTCGTGGGTGGTGGGCCGGCTGTATGACCGCCTGCCCGGCCACCCGATCATGGCTGGGGCGGCCGGCCTGCTGGCCCTCGGGCTGCTGCTGTCCCCGCTGGTCCCCTGGCTGTGGGTCTTGGCCGTGGTCATGATGGCCATCGGCGCGGCGGAGGCCGGCATCGACCTGGGCAGCAACACGCTCCTGGTCTGGACTTACCGCGACCGCGTCGGCCCCTACATGAACGGCCTGCACTTCGCCTTCGGCGTGGGCGCCTTCCTGGCCCCGCTGATCGTCGAGCGCGCCCTGGCCTGGGGGAATGGGATCAGCTGGGCCTACTGGATCATGGCGCTGCTGGTGCTGCCGCCGGCGCTGTGGCTGCTGCGCTGGCCCAGCCCGGCCGCCCAGAACGCGCCGGCCGCCGCGGCGCCGGCCCCGGTGCGGGCCGGCCTGGTGGCCCTGCTGGCCGCCTGTTTCTTCTTCTACGTCGGGGCGGAGACCGGGTACGGGGCCTGGCTTTTCTCGTACGCCCGGGCCATTGGCCTGACCGAGCCCTCCACCGGCGCCTTTCTCACCTCGGCCTTCTGGGGGGCGATCACGCTGGGCCGGCTGGCCTCCATCCCATTGGCCGCGCGCCTGCGGCCGCGCACCATCTTGACCCTTGATCTGCTGGGCAGCTTGGCCAGCGCCAGCCTGGCCGCCTTCGCGCCGGGCCGGCCGTGGGTGTTGTGGGTCAGCGCCATCGGCACCGGCCTGTGCCTGGCCTCGTTCTTCCCGACCCTGCTGTCGTTTGCCAGCCGGCGCGTGGCGCTTACCGGCCGGATCAACAGCCTATTCTTCATCGGCGCCAACCTGGGCAACATGGCCCTGCCGTGGCTGATCGGCCAGTGGTTTGAGCCGGTGGGGGCGTGGGTGATGCCGGCCGTGGTGCTGGCCGGCCTGGCGCTGGACAGCGCGGCCTTTGCGGCCCTGGTAGTGCTGGCGCCGGCGCCGACGCCGGCGGCGGGCCAGGGCTGAACCGCGCCCCCCCATCGCCCAGCCTCCCTGGTTCAGCATCCGCTCCCCGCCCGCGTGCGTGTTCGAGTTGAAGCCGAACGAGCCGGGCGACTATCTGCGGGTGGACGACGCCCTCGGCCGCGTTCCCAAGGGCGCGTACGATCCGGATATCCAGGGCTGACCATTAAACAGTCAGGCCGCGGTGAACACCGCGGCCTGAACAGAACTAACGCTGGCTGCTGGACTTAGCGCCGGCGGCGCAGCTCCAGCAGCGCGTCCAGGAATTCCTGGATCTCGCCCTCCAGCACCTGCTTGACCTTGAGGGAGCGGCGGCCGGTGCGGTGATCGTGGATGCCCTTGTCCTTGGTGCTGCGTGTGTAGCTGCGCACCAGGCCGGCCGGCAGGGGCGGCAGGCGGTTGTCCGGCGGCTCGGCCTCCACGTGCTGGCGGATGCGCAGCAGGCGCGCGGCCTCGGCCGCCAGGTCCTCGGCCGGCAGGACGCCGGCCAGGGTGAGCCAGTGCTCGCCCTGCTGGGCCGTGGCCTGGGCGGTCAGCCGGCCGAGCAGCAGGCCGGCGCGGTTGGCGTCCTTGATCAGGGTTTGCAGATTGGCCGGGGCCGGCGGCAGGTCGTCGTCGGCCAACTCGGGCAGCACCCGCACATCGGCCGTGAAGCGCTGCAGCGAGTCCTGGCCGTTGACCTTCACCACCTGCACCAGCCGGTGGCCGCCCGTCTCCCCCTGCAATAAGCCGTACACGCCAAAGCCGCTCAGGGCCAGCGTCACGGTCAGGCTGCGGCCCTCCGGCGAGCTGTCTTCGCCCAGCACGCTGGCGCTCAGGCCGCGGCGCTTGGCCCAGCCCAGGTACATGCGGGCCAGGGCCGCCACCCAGTGCCGGGCGCCGGCCGCCTTGGACCGCAGGCCGATCTGGACGTAGGCACCCAGCGCGTCGTGCGGGCCACTGAGGAAGGACGCGAACTCGATGCGCGGCAACTCCTGCTGCAGGAAACGGTAGGTGCGCAGCACCACCTCCAGGCGCGGACTCGGAGCCGCCAGGCCGGCCGTCAGTGCGTTCAGGGCGCCGCGCAGGTCGCTCAACTGCTCCACCACGCCGCTGGCGCGTTGGTAGGCGTCCAGCCGGCGGCGGGCGGCGGCGGCATCTTTCCAGAAACCCACGTCCCCCATCGCGGCCAGCACCGCCTCGCGTTCGGCCAGCGCCTGGCCCAGCCCAAAGGCCTCCTCCAGCGCCTCCACGCGCGCGGCCAGGATCGGCAGGGCGGTGCGCACCGCCTCCAGGTCCGCGGCCTGGCCGGCGGCTGCCCG
>JAEURL010000217.1 GCA_016789165.1 Anaerolineales bacterium
ACCGCCGGCTGACCGCGGCCGTGCACTACGACCTGCTGTGGCGGGACGTGGCCCGCCAGGCGCAGGACGACGCCGCGCGCCTGATGGCCGACGCCCTGCGCGATTCGGCGCAGCGCCAGGCCCTGAACGCCATGCGCGCCATCGGCCTGGTGGGCGAGCGCGAGGCGATCTTCCTGGCGCTGGCTGGGCTGGAGAGCCGCGACCCCGCCCGGCGCGCCAACGCCTTGGAGGCGCTGGAGGCCACGCGCGAGCGGGAGCGGCTGCGGCCGTTCTTGGCGCTGTGGGAGCCGGCCGACCTGGAAGGCCGGCCGGTGCCGCTGGATCAGCACCTGATGGACCTGCTGGAGAGCGAGCCCGACGCCTGGATCCGGGCGTGCGCGGCGCTGGCGGCCGGCCACTCGGCCGACCCGGCGGTGCGCGCCACGCTGGCGCGCCGGGCCGAGGCTGATCCGGATCCGCTGGTCCGCGCCACGGCGCATTCTGGCCTGGGAGGCCCTATGGACACGCTGGCCACTTTGTCGGTGATGGAGCGCATCTTGTTTCTGCGGCGCGTCCCGCTCTTCGCGGACCTGACGCCCACCGACCTGCAGCAGGTGGCGGCGCTGGCCGCCGAGCAGGTCTTCCCGGACGGCGAGACGCTGGCCGAGCAGGGCGAGGCCGGCGAGGAGATGTTCATCATCGTCTCCGGCGAGGTGCGCGTGCTGGCCAACGGCGCGGAAGTGGCCCGGCGCGGGCACGGCGACGTGGTGGGCGAGATGGCCATCATCAGCCAGGAGCCGCGCATGGCCGCGCTGGTGGCCGCCGGCGAGGTGCGCGTGCTGGGCCTGGACCAGGCCAGCTTCGAGGGCCTGCTGCGCGAACGCCCGGACGTCAGCCTGGCCGTCATGCGCGTGCTGTGCGCGCGCCTGCGCCAGGCCACCGCCCGCTGACCGCGGCTTTGCGCTACAATCCCCGGCCGGAGAAGAGGCCCGGCCGACCAGCGGCCGCCGCCCGCCCAGCATGGACGCCAAATCGATCCTCGTTCTCGAACTGCCCAAGATTCTGAATCGCGTCGCCAAGTACGCGTCGTTCGCAGCCGGCCAGGCCGCGGTGCTGGCCCTGGCGCCTGGCGCCGACCTGCCCGAGGCGCGCCGCCGCCAGCAGGAGACCACCGAAGCGCGCCAGCTGCTGGCCGTCAAGACCGACGTGACCATCGGCGGCGCCCGCGACGTGCGCGGGCCGGCCCAGCTGGCGGCGCGCGGCGGCGTGCTGGATGCCGCCGCCCTGCTCGACATCAAGAACACCCTCATCGCCGCGCGCACCCTGCGCCGGATCCTGTCCCGGCTCACCGATCAGTTCCCGCGCCTGGCCTTCGTCGGCCAGGGGCTGGAGGAGATCCCGGGCGTGGTGGAGGCCATCAGCAACACCGTGGACGAGCGCGGCGAGGTGCTGGACTCGGCCTCCCCCAAACTGGCCGCGACCCGGCACGAGCTGAAGGTGGCCCACGGCCGGCTGCTGGCCAAGCTAGAACGCATCCTGGCCGATCCGCGCAACGCCCCATATCTGCAGGAGGCCATCGTCACCCAGCGCGACGGGCGCTACGTCATCCCGCTCAAGACCGATTTCAAGGGCCGCATCCGGGGCGTCGTCCATGATCAATCCGCCTCCGGCGCCACGGTCTTCATCGAGCCGCTGGCGACGGTGGAGCTCAACAACACCCTGCGCGAGCTGCAGCTGGCCGAGCAGGAGGAGATCCGGCGCATCCTGGCCGAGCTCTCGGCCCTGATCGGCGAGCAGGCCGAGCCGATCACGCACTCGGTGGAGGCGCTGGCCGAGCTGGATTGCATCTTCGCGCGCGCCAAGTACGCGGACGCCATCCGGGCCAGCGAGCCGCTCTTGCGGGGCGAGGGCCGGCCGGCCTCCGTCGTCCTGCGGCTGTTGGCCGCCCGCCATCCGCTGCTTAATCCCGAGACCGTGGTGCCCATCGACGTGGAGATGGGCGGCGACACGCGCGCCCTGGTCATCACCGGCCCCAACACCGGCGGCAAGACGGTCACGCTCAAGACGGTTGGCCTGCTGGTGCTGATGGCGCAGTCCGGCCTGCACCTGCCGGTCCAGTCCGGCTCGGAGCTGACCCTCTTCCAAAACGTCTACGCCGATATCGGCGACGAGCAATCCATCGAACAATCGCTGTCCACCTTCTCGGCGCACTTCACCAACATCGTGCGCATCCTGGATCAGGTGGACGAGCACGCCCTGGTGATCCTGGACGAACTGGGGGCCGGCACCGACCCCGGCGAGGGCTCGGCCCTGGCCCGCGCCGTCCTGTCCTTCCTGCTGGATATGGGCGCCACGGCCCTGGTGGCCACGCACTATCCCGAGCTAAAGGGGTATGCCCATACCAAGGCCGGCGTGAAGAACGCCAGCATGGAGTTTGACCCGGAAACCCTGGCGCCCAGCTACCACCTGACCATCGGCCTGCCGGGGCGCTCCAACGCCTTCGCCATCGCCGCGCGCCTGGGCCTCAACCCCACCATCATCGCCGAGGCGAAGACGATGGTGGCCGAGGCCAGCCTGGAGACCGAGCAGCTGCTGGACGAGATCTACCGCCAGCGCGAGCTGGTGCGCGTCGAACGGGAGCGGGCCGAGGCCGCGCGGGCCGAGGCCGAGACCAAGGAACGCCAGTTGGGCCGCCGGCTGGAGCACATCGAGGCCGAGCGGCGCCAGATCATCGAGCAGGCCCGCGCCCAGGCGGCGCGCGAGTTGGCCGAACTGCAGGACGAGGTGGGCCGGCTCAAGGC
>JAEURL010000228.1 GCA_016789165.1 Anaerolineales bacterium
GGAAAAGACCACTTCCACGTTCTGGGGCAGGTAGTTCCGCTTCGGGCGGTAGACGTCTTCCGGCTTGTACAGGCCGAAGGGGATGAACAGGAAGCCCGGCTGGTAGTAGTGGGTCTCGTCCTTGTCCACCACGATGATGCGCCACTCGGCGGCATCCAGCCGCTGGGCCAGCTTGTTGGCCATCATGGTGCCGGCCGTTCCAGCACCGAGGATCAGGAAGGTCTTCATCCAATTGCTCCTGGGGAATGAAAGGCGGCGCAGCTAGGCCGCGTTGGTGTTGTCGGCGAACGCGCCGATCAGCTCGGCGCGGCGGGTCAGGGAATCGCGCAGGATGGCGCGCAGCAGGTCCAGGGCTTCGATCAGCCGGCTGTCGCCCAGCTGATATTCCATGGTCGCGCCGACGCGCCGGGCCGTCACCATGCCGCGCTCGCGCAGGACCTTGAGGTGCCGCGACACCAACGGCTGGTTGAGCTTCAGGTTGGTGGCCAGCTCGGTCACGTTGCGGGGGCCGTCGGCCAGTTCGTACAGGATCAGGATGCGCGTGGGCTCGGCCAGGCCGGCGCAGATTTCGGCGTGCAGTTGGTCAATTTCATGTTCCAGGGTCTTATTCATGCGCTTCCCTTATACACAGACATATATGCATAAGCGAATAACTGTATATCTGCGCCTACAATACGCGCCCAGCCGGGGCGGCTATTAGTGCGTGATGTCACAATCAGGCGTGACATTGATCATGTCTCGCCGGCCCCGGGACTGCAGCGGGCCGCCGGCCGCCAGCTGGCCCAGCGCCAAAACTGGCGGCCTCAATAACGCCCGCGCACACACCCCAGAAACGGCCGGCCGGTATGCTCAGGGCAGCGGCATCAAGACGAGGGACCACCCATGGAAAACCTGCGCCCCTGGAACCAGCGCTGGCACGCGCTGGACACCATGATCGACCAGACCGAGAAAGCGCTTCCGTCCGGCTTCAGCCAGGAGGAGCGCGTGCGCGCCCTGCTGCGCGGCCTGCGCGCCTTCGGCGCCAGCCAGGTCCAATACTTCCTCGCCAACCGGTCGCCAGTGGCCCGCGAATTCCCCGAGGCGGCCGTGCTGGGCCAGACGCTGACGCAGATTGCGGCCGATCTGGAGCTGATCGAACGCCTGGCGCATCAGCGGGCCTGGGGCCCGCTGGCCGGCCAGCAAGCCCTGGCCCAGGCGGATTGCTGGCTCACCCAGATCCTGCGGTCCGCCGACCCCTGGCTGCCCGAACGGGACCAGTTGTTCACGACCTTGGCCAGCCTGCCCGGCCTGCGCCACCTGCCCTATCTGGGCGTGGTGGTGATGAGCTTGCCGTACACCTGTCTGGGCGGCGACGAGGACGGGCTGGTGCGGGATTGGCTGGAGGCTCTGCCGGCCCTGGGCCGGCATCTCTTTCGGCGCGGCTGGGCGGGCGCCGAGCCTCTGGCCGAGGCGGTGCGCCGGCGCGCCGGCGACCTGGCCGCCTGGAGCGAGCCCTGGCTGGAGCCGGTCTTCGCCGAGGTCTTCGCGGGCCTGACCGCCGGGCCGGCCGCGGCCCTGGCCGCCCAGGATGCGGCCCTGGCTCTGGCGCCGGCGCAGTTCAACCTGGCGGCCACGCCGGCCGGCCTGCCGCCCTGCCTGGCGCCCAAGATCCACCTGCGCCTGCTGGAGCGCCTGGCCCTGGACGATTGGGCCGAGAGCCTGGGCCAGCGCTGGCACACGCGCCTGCGCCAACGCGGCGCGCCGGCCACGGTGCGGCTGGCCGGGCCGATCACCGAGATCCGTTTGACGCACCCGCGCGACGAATTGGACGCGCTGACCGACGCGGCGTATGATGAGCTCCAGGCGCAGGCGGCCGGCCCCCGGACGGGCTGGCACAGCCGCTACAGCCAGCTGAACGCTTACGCCCCGCACACGCTCGACACGCTCTACACCGACTTCGCGGCCGGCCTGGAGCCGGCCCCACCGGCGTTCCCACCGCCGCCGCGCACCGCCGGCAACTGGCCGGCGCGCTTCATCGCCGCCGACCGCCAGGCGCGGCTCGCTTTGGCGCCGGCCGGCCTGGCCGACGACGTTCATGATTGGCTGGCCGTCCTGCGCGCTGACGGCTGGCTGGCTTGGCCCGTTTGACGACCACCCGCGTTTTTTCAGAAGGGAGTCTGCAATGGCTGCATTGACCGTCGCTCCAGAATTGGCCGTATTCCGGGCGCGCTGGGAGGCCCTCCAGCGGCAGTTGACCCAAGCCGAGGCGTGGTTGGAGCGCTGCGCCGCGGAGGCCGGCCGGGATGAGGCGCTGGCCTACCGGCTGCGGACGCTGCGCGCCGTGACGGCCCGCCTGCTGGACTTCGCGGCCACCCATGTCGCCTATTTCTTTGACGGGCCCAATCCACCCGCGGGCTACACGGCCCAGTACGGGCTGGCGCTGGCGCTGCGTCAGGTGGGTTTTGATCTGGAAGTCATCCAGCAGGCCGCCTGCCAGCGGCTGGGCGCCGCGCCCGGCTCCGAGGAGCAGAACGTGCTCGACACCGCGGACCGGCTGGCCCGGCGCACGCTGGCCCGCGCCCTGCCCGCCAATCCCTACAACGCCGAGCCGCCCACGGCCATCACCTACTTCCAGAAGTCGCCTTTCATCGCCGTGATCCCCTATGCGCCCGTGGCCCTAATCGGCCTGCCCTATTCGGCGGTCAGCGTGAAGCGCGATCTGCTGGCGATCCCGCACGAGGTGGGCCACTACGTCTTCTGGAATATGCGCGCCGGCCGGACCTACGCCCGCGCCCTGCCGCCCTGGGTGGACGATCACCCCCTCGGCCGCTGGGCCGAGGAGACCTTCGCCGACGTCTTCGCGGCGCTGGTGTCCGGCCCGGTGGGCGCCCTCAGCCTGCAAGACCTGCTGGTCTGGCACGACCGGGAGGCCTTCCTGGCCTCGGAGGCCGGTGACGACCATCCCACGCCGATCCTGCGCCCTTACGTGTATTCGCAGGCTTTGCGCCGGCGCGGGCCTGAGTACACGGCGCTGGCCGAGCAGCTAGATCGGCGCTGGGCGCGGGTGGCCAGCCGCAAAGCCGGCGCGCTCACCGCGCGGCTGCCGGGCCGGGCGGCCCGCCCGATCGAGGAGTGGCTGTCCATGCAGGCGGCGCCGGCCGGCCAGCGGCCCTTGGACTTCCTGATCCAGGCGGCGGAAGAGGCGCTGGCGCCGGTGACGCTGGAGGGCGAATGGGCCGGCCAACTGGCGCGGCTGGCCGGGCGGGACCTGGCCAGCGACGGCACCGCCGCCGACGAGCTGGACAACCTGTTCCCGCGCCGCATCCTCGAGGTAAACGAGGCCGCGCCGGCGGAGGTCGCCCTCGTCAGCGGTTGTTGGGAGGCCTGGGCGCAGGCCCAGGCCACGGAAACGCCTGGGTTCCGGGAGGACTGGCTGGCGGTGGCGCACGCCCGCGGCTGGACGCACGGCCCGGGCGATAACTGGCCCCGGACGGGTTAGGCCTCCGGGCAGCGGTTCTGGCTGAGACGCTGGCGCAGCATTTCCGCCTGAGGGTGGGCGGGCGTGAAGGCCTGCGCCAGCGTCAGCGCCTCGCGCCAGACCTGGCAGGCCAGGCCAGCCTCGCCCAGCCCCAACAGGGCCACGCCGACCAAATGGAGGACGAAGATGCTGACAAACTCATCCCCCAATAGCCCGCACACCTCAAGGC
>JAEURL010000231.1 GCA_016789165.1 Anaerolineales bacterium
AAGATCAGCGCCCGGCTGGTGGAGGTGGACGCCCGCCGGCCGGCCGCCTTGCCCATCGGCCTGCCGCTCACCGTCACCTTCGTCGAGCACGAGGCCCAGCCGCCCACCCTAGCCTTCCGCCCGGCCTGACCCCCGATCCGCTCCAGCTCCTCCCGGCCCCTGGCTGCCCCGCGCGGCCGGGGGCCGGTTTGTGTAACCGGCCCGTAACCCCGGGGCGGTAGGGTGGCGGACAGCCACCTGCCTTTGGGCCGGGCACAACCTGGACCAACGTCGTTAACCTGCACCCGGCGCGGATCGGCCCGCGTTTGCCCGGCTGGGCGGCCGGCCGCCGCGTCTGTCATCTCCTTGCCGAGGACCCACCATGAGGCTTCAAGACCGCGTTACCTTGATTACCGGCGGCGCCGCCGGCATCGGCCGCGCCACCGCCCTGCGCTTTGCCGAGGAGGGCGCCCGCGTCGTCATCGCCGACATGAACGAGGCGGCCGGCCAGGCCACGGCCGCCGAGCTCGGGCCGCAGGCCAGCTTCCACAAAGTCAACGTCGCCGACCGGGCGGAGGCGCAGGCCTGGATCGAGGCCGTCGTCGCCCGCTACGGGCGCGTCGACGTGCTGGTCAACAACGCCGGCGTCCTGCGCGATGCGGCGCTGGTCAAGGTCCAGGACGGCCAGCTGGTCAAGCAGATGTCCGAGGCCGATTTCGACCTGGTGATCGCGGTCAATTTGAAGGGCGTCTTCAACTGCACCCAGGCCGTCGCCCCGGTCATGATCCGGCAGGGCGGCGGCGTGATCCTCAACGCCTCGTCGGTCGTCGGCGAAGACGGCAACTTCGGGCAGACCAACTACGTGGCCACCAAGGCCGGCGTCATCGGCATGACCAAGGTCTGGGCGCGCGAGCTGGGCCGCTACCAGATCCGGGTCAACGCCGTGGCCCCCGGCTTCACGGCCACCGAGATGGTCAAGAGCATGCCCGAGAAGGTCATCGAGGGCATGAAGGCCCGCACCCCGCTCGGCCGCATGGGCGACCCGCGCGACATCGCCAACGCCTATCTCTTCCTGGCCTCGGACGAAGCCAGCTTCATCACCGGCGTCACCCTGCGCGTGGACGGCGGCATCCGCGTCGGCACGTAGCTGCCCCACCCGCCGCCATGCACGCCGCCGATCTGCTGAGCAGCCGCGCCCGCCTGACGCCGGACCGCCTGGCGCTGGTGGAGCTGGCCACCGGCCGGCGCTACACCTACGCCGAGCTGAACGCCCGCGCCAACCGGGCGGCCCATTTCCTGCGCCACCGCCTGGGCGTCCAGAAAGGCGACCGGGTCTCGCTGCTGGCGCACAACGGCCTGGTCTACCTGGACCTGTTTTTCGGGCTGGGCAAGCTGGGCGCGATCTTCGCCCCGCTGAACTGGCGCCTGACCGCCCGCGAGCTGACCTACATCGTCAACGATTGCGAGCCGGCGGTGCTGGCCTGCGGGCCGGAGTTCACGGCCACCCTGGCCGAGATGCGGCCGGCGCTGCGCGTGCGCCATTATCTGAGCGTGGAAGGCGCCGCCGTCCCGGACGCCTTGAACTACGAGGCCGAGGTCGCGGCCGTCTCCAGCGCCGAGCCGGAGCGCCCGCCGCTGGCCGAGGACGACCCCTACTGTCTGCTGTACACATCCGGCACCACCGGCCGGCCCAAGGGCGCTGTCCTGCCGCACCGGCAGATCCTGTGGAACGCCATCAACACCGTGATCAGCTGGGGCCTGACCGAGCACGACGTCTCGCCGGTGCTCACGCCGCTCTTCCACGCCGGCGGCCTGTTCGCCTTCCTGGTCCCGCTGCTCTACGCCGGCGGCCGCCTGGTGCTGGCGCGCACCTTTGACGCCGAGGCCTCCCTGCGCGCCATCGTGGACGAAGGCTGCACCGTGGTCCTGGGCGTGCCCACGCTCTTCCAGGTCTGGATGAGCGTGCCCTACTTCGCCCAGGCGGATTTCAGCCGCGTGCGGTTCTGGATCAACGGCGGGGCCGCCATCCCGGTGCCGCTGGTGGAGGCCTGGCGCGCGGCCAAGGGCGGCGTGTTCCGCCAGGGCTACGGCCTGACCGAGGCCGGCGTGAACTGCTTCAGCATGACGGACGAGGAAGCGGCGCGCAAGGTCGGCTCGGTCGGCAAGCCGATCTTCCACGCCGAGATGCGCCTGGTGGACCCCGAGACGGGCGCGGCGGTGCCGGCCGGCCAGCCAGGTGAGCTGCTCATCCGCGGCCCGCACGTCTGCGCCGGCTACTGGCGCAACCCGGCCGCCACCGCCGAGGTGCTGCGCGACGGCTGGTTCCACACCGGCGACATGGCGCGCCGGGACGCCGACGGCTTTTACACCATCGTCGGCCGCTTCAAGGACATGCTCAAGAGCGGCGGCGAGAACGTCTACGCCGCCGAGGTCGAGGCGGTCTTCCGCGACCATCCGGCCGTGGCCGACGCCGCCCTGATCGGCCAGCCGGACGAGAAATGGGGCGAGGTCGGCCTGCTGGTGGTCGTCTGCCGGCCCGGCCAAACCGCCGGCGAAGACGAGCTGCTGGCCTTCTGCCAGGGCCGGCTGGCCAAGTTCAAAATCCCCAAACGCCTCGTCTTCGCCGAGGCCCTGCCCTATTCGCCCTATGGCAAAGTGGAGAAGCTCAAGCTGCGCGAGCTCTACCTGCCCAAACCCTGATCACCCAGCACCCGATCACCCACCATGCCCACCCTCGATCTCAACGGCCTTTCCCTGTACTACGAGACGCACGGCGCCGGCGAGCCCCTGATCCTGATCAGCGGCCTGGGCTACGACCACGACTTCCAGTGGCGCTTCATGGTCCCGGGCCTGGCCGAGCGCTACCAGGTGATCGTCTTCGACAACCGCGGCGCGGGCCAATCCGCCAAGCCGGCCGGCCCCTACACCGCCCAGCTGCTGGCCGACGACACGGCCGCGCTGCTGGCGGCCCTCGGCCATGCCAGCGCGCACGTCCTGGGTCATTCGATGGGCGGTTTCATCGCCCAAGCCCTGGCGCTGGAGCATCCGGGCTGCGTGCGCAAGCTGATCCTGGCCGCCACCAACTTCGGCGGGCCGCGCCACATCCCGATCACGGCCGAGGCCATGGCCGTGCTCACCGACACCAAGTCTGACCCGCTGGAGCGCTTGCGGCGGGGCATCGCCGTCAGCACCGCGCCCGGCTGGGCGGAGGCCCACCCCGAGCGGGTGCAGGCCTGGCTGGAATACCGCGCCGCCCACCCGCTGGACCCGGCCGGCTACCAGGCGCAGCTGGGCATCGGCCTGGGCCTGCTGGCCGAGGCGGCCGGCTTCGAACATCGGCTGGCGCAGGTGAAGGCGCCTACGCTGGTCCTCACCGGCGCCCACGACAAGGTCGTGCCGCCCGGCAACGCCGAGCTGCTGGCCGCCCGCCTTCCCCACAGCCGCGTTCACGTGCTGCCGGACGCCGGCCATCTATTCACGCTAGAGACGCCCGAGGCCGCCAACCAGGCCATCCTCGCGTTCCTGGAATAAACGCCGGGCGCTGGCGCCCGGCGAGAGGAGGTGATGCGCTGCGCGAACGTCTGACCGGCCGTTTGGCCTTTTACTTGAGTGCTTTGACTTGCCACCCTTAGGAGGAGACTCGCCATGAAAGTTGCCCACAAATTGACCTACGTCGCCCTGATCGCGGCGCTGGCCCTGGCCGCCTGCGCGCCGGCTGCCACGCCCGAGCCGACCCAGGCCCCGGCGCCCACCCAGGCTCCGGCCCCCACCCAGGCGCCCGCGCCCACCGAGCCGCCGGCCCCCACCGACACGCCCGTCCCCACGGACGTCCCGCTGGGCGAGCCGCTGAAGATCGGCGTCCTCTCGGATCTGAGCGGCGGCCTGCAGCTGTTCGGCAATGAGATGTGGGAAGGCCTGCAGCTCGGCTTCGACTACGCCACCGACGGCACCCTGGTGGCCGGCAATCGCCCGATTGAGCTGATCATCAAGGACGACACCAGCAACGTGGACGTGGCCACCGCCGCCGCCCGCGAGCTGATCGAGTCCGAGGGCGTGGAGATGCTCATCGGCAACTCCAGCTCGGCCCTGGCCCTGCAGGTGCAGAACATCGCCAAGGAAAACGGCGTGCTGTACTTCGCCGCGCCGGCCGCCTCGCCCGATATCACCGGCAAGAACTTCAACGACCACACCTTCCGCGTCTGCCGCAACTCGGCCCAGGACTCGCTGACCATCGGCAAGTACGCCATCGAGAATATCGGCAAGAACTACCTGATCCTGGCCGAGGACTACGCCTTCGGCCAAGCCACCGCGGCCGGCTTCCAGGCCGTCTTCACGGCCCTGGGCGGCAGCTTCCTGACCGAGGCCCCGATCTTCGCCCCCAGCGACACCACCGACTTCACGGCCTACATCCAGCAGGTGAAGGATGCCAAGCCGGACGGCCTGATCCTGATCTGGGCCAGCAACACCTCCGGCACGATCCTGTATAAGCAACTCGCCGACCAGGGTATCACGGGCAGCATCCCGTTCATCACCGGCTTCACGTCCAATGATGGCACCAAGTTGTTGGATCCCGGCAACATCGGC
>JAEURL010000245.1 GCA_016789165.1 Anaerolineales bacterium
CGGCGTAAGCCCAAGGAGAGAGACCGAGGATGACCCAGCAGCACCAGTTTGATGCGTTGATTGTCGGCGCCGGCGGCGCCGGTCTGATGGCGGCCCTGCACGCGTCCAAGTCGGCTAACGTCGCCGTCATCTCCAAGCTGTATCCCACCCGCTCCCATACCGGCACGGCCCAGGGCGGCATCGCCGCGGCGCTGGCTAACATGGAAGAGGACCACTGGGAATGGCACATGTTCGACACGATCAAAGGCGGCGACTACCTGGTGGACCAGGACGCGGCCGAGATCCTGGCCCGCGACGCCATCGACGCCGTGATCGAGCTCGAGCACATGGGCCTGCCCTTTGACCGCACGCCCGACGGCCGCATCGAGCAGCGCCGCTTCGGCGGCCACACGGCCGAGAACGGCAAGCGCCCGGTGATGCGCGCCTGCAAGTCGGCCGACCGCACCGGCCACATGATCCTGCAGACGCTCTACCAGCAGTGCGTCAAACAGAAAGTCAATTTCTTCGACGAGTTCTTTGTGGTCGACCTGATCATCCAAGACCACGTCTGCCGCGGCGTAATCGCCGTGGAGATCGACTCGGGCGAGCTGCACGTCTTCCACGCCAAGGCCGTGCTGCTGGCCTCGGGCGGGTTCGGGCGCATGTTCCGCGTCACCTCCAACGCCCACTCGCTCACCGGCGACCCGGTGGCCTCGGCCTACCGGCGCGGCGTGCCGCTGGAGGACCTGGAGTTCTTCCAGTTCCATCCGACCGGCATGTACAAGCTCGGCATTCTGCTGTCCGAGGCGGCCCGCGGCGAGGGCGGCGTCTTCCTCAACGATAAGGGCGAGCGCTTCATGGAGCGCTACGCGCCGACCATGAAGGACCTGGCCTCGCGCGACGTCTGCTCGCGCTGCATTTATCTGGAAGTCCGCGACGGGCGCGGCATCGGCGGCAAGGACTACGTCTACATCGACATCCGCCCCGAGACCATCAACAAGTACAAGAGCGCGCCGGGCGGCAAAGAGGTGACGGCCGAAGAGCTGGAGAAGAAGCTGCCGGACATCATCGAGATGATGCGCGTCTACCAGGGCGTGGACCCGATGAAGCAGCCGGTACCCATCCAGCCCACCGCCCACTACGCCATGGGCGGGGTGCCGACCGACAACGCCGGCTGGGTGCGCGCCGACGCCGGCGCCGGCATGGTGACCGGCCTGGCCGCGGCCGGCGAGTGCGCGTGCGTCTCGGTGCACGGCGCCAACCGGCTGGGCACCAACTCACTGGTGGACCTGGTGGTTTTTGGCCGGCGCGGCGGGCGCGCCGTGGCCGAATTCATCCAGCACGCCGATTTCGCCCCCCTGCCCAAGGACCCGGAGGCCGAGGTGGCCGCCGAGCTGGAGCGCCTGCGCAACCAGACCGGCCGGGAGAAGGCCGGCCGGCTGCGCAAGGAGATGCAGGACGTGATGATGGACAACGTCGGCGTCTTCCGCGAAGAGAAGATGATGCAGACCGCCGTGGACAAGGTGCGCGAGCTGAAGAGCCGCTACGCCCAGGTGCAGATCGACGACAAGGGCCGGCGCTTCAACACCGACCTGCTGGAAGCCTTTGAGCTGGGCTGCCTGCTGGACCTGGCCGAGGCCACGGCCGTCTCCGCCCTGGCGCGCAAGGAAAGCCGCGGCGCCCACTCGCGCGATGACTTCCAGGCGCGCGACGACGCCAACTGGCTCAAACACAGCTTCATCACTTATACGGGCGCGCCCACGGCCAGCACGACCGCTAACGACCAGACCGCGCTGACCTACCGGCCGGTGGTCATCACCAAGTTTGAGCCGAAGGAACGCAAATACTAGACGTCCACCCCCCGTTACTGCTATTGCTGGACGCCAGTAAAGGGCACGTGGTCATCACCGCGAGGGTCGCATGAAAGTCAACCTGAAAATCAAGCGCTACAACCCCGAGACCGACCGGCAGCCGCATTGGGAGACCTACACGGTTGAAGTGGAACCGATCGACCGGGTGCTGGACGCGCTGCATCTGGTGAAATGGGAGCAGGACGGCACGCTGGCGCTGCGCCGCTCCTGCGCGCACGGCATCTGCGGCTCGGACGGCATGCGCATCAACGGCCAGAACGCCCTGGCCTGCAAGGTTCTGATCAAAGATGTGGCCCAGGAGGGCTCCACCATCTCCATCGAACCGCTGCTGGGCCTGCCCTTGGTCAAGGACCTGGTGGTGGACATGGAGCCGTTCTTCGGCCACTACCGCAGCGTGATGCCCTTCCTGGTGAACGACGAGCCGCTGCCGGCCGACGGCCGTGAGCGGCTGCAGTCGCCGGAGGCCCGCGACCGCTTCGACAAGGGCACCTGGTGCATCCTGTGCGCGTGCTGCACCACCTCCTGCCCGTCCTTCTGGGCCAATGACGAATACGTGGGGCCGGCCGCCATCGTCCAGGCGCACCGCTTCATCTTCGACGACCGCGACCACGCCGCCGCCGAGCGCCTGAGCGTCCTCAACGAGCAGTTCGGCGTCTGGCGCTGCCGCACCGCCTTCAACTGCACCAATGCCTGCCCGCGTGAGATCCCGGTCACGCAGCTGATCGGCGAAGTGAAGCAGACCCTGGCCACCGGCCGGCTCGAATAGCCGCCCGCGGCGTCAGTCCGCGGCAACGGCCTCCGGCGGCAACAGCCGGAGGCCGTTTGGTTGGAGGCTGCCGGCCGATTATGCACGTATAATTGGGGCGGCTAGCCGCGCGCGGCCGGCCGGAACGCCCCAGTAGTTCAACGGATAGAACAGGGCACTCCTAAGGCTCTGATGTGGGTTCAATTCCTGCCTGGGGCACACTCTCAGACTCCGGTCGTCGGCCGGGGTCTTTTTATGCCTGTGCTTTTCAGCACAAGACGACTCTGATAAGGCGCGACGGGCCGGGCGTCGAAAGGATGATGGTTTTTACGGGCGGTGTTTTAAGATGATCACCGCCCACACCCAAATATTAAGCAAGTCTCTCTTGCTTTTTTTGCGAAACTGAGTAGACTCATGCTTGATAAGCGTCCGGGTGCCCCCCTCACCCGGGCGCTTATCGCTTTAATCGTCAGCGCCGCAGCTCGCCCAGCACAGTGATGAGGCGATCCACTTCCTCGGCGGTGTTGTAGTGGGCCAGGCCCACGCGCACCATGCCGCCCTGCGCCTGAACCCCCAGCCGCTCCGCCACCGCCAAGGCATAGTAGTTACCGTCCCAAACGTAGATCGCGTGCTCGGCCAACTGCTCGGCGATCCGGCGCGGATGCCAGCCGGCCACGGTGAATGACACAGTCGGCACGCGCTGGTCGAAGCGCGCGGGATCGGTGATGCCGTAGATCGTCAGCCCCGGGAGCGTCTGCAGGCCGGCCACCAGCCGCGCCCCCAGCGTGCGCTCGTAGTCGGCCAGCAGCGCCAGCCCGCGCACCAGCCGCCGCCGGCGCTCCGGATCATTCCGGGTGACGAGCGCCTGGAGGTTGGGCGTGAGGGCCTGGGACTGATCCTCCGCGCCCAGCCACTCCAGATACTCCACGGCCCCCAGGACGCCGGCCTGGCCCTCGTGGTTCTGCGTCCCGGTCTCCCACTTGCCCGGTGGCTCATCGGTGGCCGGCCGCACCTTGTAGGCCGGCAGCGCCTCCAGCAGTTCGCGCCGGCCGTACAAGACGCCGGCGTGCGGGCCAAAGAACTTGTACGGCGAGCAGGCCAGGAAATCGCATTCCAGCGCCTGCACGTCGATCACGCCGTGCGGCGCGAACTGCACGGCGTCCACATAGACCAGCGCGCCGACGGCGTGCGCCAGCCGCACCACAGCCGCCACGTCATTGATCGTCCCGACCGCATTGGAGGCGTAACCCACCGCCACGATCTTGGTCCGCGGGCCGATCAGGGCCTGGAAGTCTTCCATCCGCAGGGTGCAATCCGCCTCGTGGAGGTCCACCCAGCGGATCACGGCCCCGCGGTCCTCGGCCACCAACAGCCAGGGCGCGATGTTGGCGTCGTGGTCCAGGCGCGTCACCACGATCTCGTCGCCCGGCTGGAGGCGGCGGGCCAGCGAGCGTGAGACGTGCAGGGTCAGGGTGGTCATATTCGGGCCGAAAACCACCTCGTCCGGCCGGCAGTTGAGCAGGTCCGCCATGGCGGCGTGCGCGGCCTCCAGGATCGCATCCGATTGGACCGAGGTCGGGAAAGCGCCGCCGTGGTTGGCGTTGCAGCGCACCAGGTAATCGGCCATCCGCTCAACGACACGGCGCGGCACCTGGGTGCCGCCGGGGTTGTCGAAGTACACGGCGTCAGAAGCCAGGGCCGGGAACTGGGCGCGGACGGCGTGGATGTCAAACGGCATGGTGGTCTCTCCTCGCGGCAGATTGGCTGGGTCTCGGGTGGGCGGAAGCGGCGCAAGTGTAACACCGGCCCGCCGCAAAGCGGGCTGATCCCCTGGCTAGCTTCAGCGCCAACTGCCATCTCTTGTTGTTATGTAATATGTGACATATTACACAAAAAAGCTGTTTGAACGCCACTCGCGGCTCCCCATCCCTGCCAGTAACCTATTAGACGCATTACCCGGGCCACCCTGGCTGTCACCCATCCGCACCACACCCTAACGACAGCCACCGCCACACCCGACAATTCATCTGATCTA
>JAEURL010000269.1 GCA_016789165.1 Anaerolineales bacterium
CTGCTCAAGTCGCAGACGGCGCCGCAGGAGACGGCGGCCATGATCATCGAGCCGGTGCTGGGCGAGGGCGGCTACGTGGTGCCGCCGGCCGCCTTCCTGCAGGAGCTGCGCGAGATCGCCGACCACTACGGCATATTGCTGATCGTGGACGAGGTCCAGTCCGGCTTCGGGCGCACCGGGCGCTGGTTCGGCATTGACCATTTCGGCATCACGCCCGACATCCTGACCATGGCCAAGGGCATTGCCTCCGGGCTGCCGCTCTCTGGGCTGGCCGCCAGCCCGGCGCTGATGGCCAAGTGGGCGCCCGGTTCGCACGGCGGCACCTATGGCGCCAACGCCGTGGCCTGCGCGGCCGGCGTGGCCACCATCCAGGCCCTGCGCGAGGAGCGGCTGGTGGAGAACGCCGACCGAATGGGGAGCGTGCTGATGGCGGGCCTGCGCCGGCTGCAGGAGGAGTATCCCGAGATCGGCGATGTGCGCGGCCTGGGGTTGATGGTGGCCACCGAGTTCACCACCTCCGGGCGCGAGCCCTGGACCGAGCGCGCCAAGGCCGTGGCCAAGGCCGCCCTGGGCGAAGGGCTGCTGCTCCTCACCTGCGGCTCTTACGACAACATCATCCGCTGGATCCCGCCCCTGGTGGTCAACGAAGCGCAGGTAAAAGACGCCTTGGGGATGTTCGAGCGCGCACTGCAAAAGGCCAGCGCCTGAGGCCCGGCCGGCTCCACGCTTAAACACAAGCGACGCGCCTTACGCGCGTCGCTTGGTTTTTGGAAGCCAGGCCGCTCAACGCGCCAGCGCCGGCGTCTTGTCCGCGGCCGGCGTCCTGGCCGGCGCCTCCCAGCGGATATCATATTCGCAGACGGGGTCGCCGGTGTGCATGCACCGGGTCTTGCGGATGTGCGGCACGCCGCCGGCCGCCTCGATCACGCCCTCCATCCAGCCGACATGGTTGTACGTGCAGCGCTCGCGCGGCTGCTTGCCGCCCATGTCCACTTCCTGGCGGATGTGGTTGCCGCCCAGCTCAAAGGTCCGCACGATCACGCCCTCGCCCCAGTTGTGGCGCAGGCACAGGTCCATGCGCCGGATGGTGTAGCCGGGGTCGTTCGGCCGGAAGTGCTGGGCCAGCGCGCCGCCGGGCAGCACGTCGAACCTGGCCCGATAGCGCGTCATCTCGCGCAGGATGTCGTCCGAGCCGCCGGCCAGCACCTGGCGGATGGCGCCGGTCAGTTCGCCGAGCAGCTCCGGCGGATATTCCCCCTCCGGCCGAAGCGTCCCGCGCAGGACGCGCTGGGCCTCCGGTTTCAAAGCCCGCAGCACCCGCTCCAGGTCCGCCCGGCTGTAGCGCTCTTCCACGAATTTCAGCCGGCCCAGCAGGGCGTTGCCGCGCGAGACCTTGCCCGAGATCCTGGTCAGGTTGAACTTGAAGACGCGCTGCTGGATGACGCCGGCCAGGTCGGTCAGGGTCTGGGTGGCCGCCGCCATCTCCTCCATCCGCGCGCTCATCGCGGCGGCGGAGGCGCTCATCTGGTCGGTGAGCGCCCGGTTGGCGCGGCTGACCTCCGCCGCCTGGTCCACGGTCTGGGCCACGTGGCCGGCGTCGGCCGCCATCTGGGCCGCGGACGCGCTGTTGGCCGTCCCGACCTCGGAGACGGTGCGCATGGCCTGGTCCAGGTCGCCGGTCAGGGTCCGCATCCCCTGAGCGGCGGTGGCAATCGCCTGGGCCTGGCCGCTGACGGCCTCCACCGCCGTGCCGATCGTCGTCAGGGCCTGGCCGGCCTCGTCGGCGCTCAGCGCGCCGGCCGCCACCTCCGCCGCGCCCTCGTCCATGGCCGCCACCGCCTCGGCCACGGTGTGCTGGATATCCTGAATTAGGCCGCTGATCTCGCCCGTGGCTTGGGCCGAGCGCTCCGAGAGCTTGCGCACCTCGGCCGCCACCACCGCGAAGCCGCGGCCGTGCTCGCCGGCCCGGGCCGCCTCGATGGCGGCGTTGAGGGCCAGCAGGCTGGTCTGCCGGGCGATGTCGTCGATGGTCTCGACGATGCCCCCAATCTGGGCCGAGCGCCCGCCCATCTCCCGGACCCGGTCTTTGGCCCGCTCCGTGGCGGCCTTGATGCGCTGCATGCTCTGCAGCGACGAGCCGATGGTCGTCACGCCGGCGCGGGCCGCCTGGGCGGCGCTCGTCGAGCCGCGTGCCCCGGCCTGGGCGTTGTCGGCCACCTCGGCCATGCCGTGGGTAATCTGGGCCGAGATGCCCACCGCCCGCTCCACGGCGCCGGCCTGGTCGCGGGCCCCGGCCGCCACCGCCTCGATCCCGCGCGACACCTGGCCCACGCTCTGGGCGGCCTGGCCCATGCCGGCGGTCTGCTGGGCGGCCCCGGCGGCCACGTCTTGCAGCTGGCCGGCCATCTGGCCGGCCGCGTCGCGCGTCTGGCCGGCCATCTCCGTGATGCGGCCGGCCGCCTTGCTCATGTTGTCCGCGCTGTCGGACACCTGCTGCACCAGCACGCGCAAATTGGCGATCATGGTGTGGAAGGCCAGCCCCAGAGCGTCCTCGGCGGACCGCGCCGTCACCTCCGCCGTCAGGTCGCCCTGCGCCAGCCGGCCGGCCTGCGCGGCCAACTCGCGCAGATAGGCGGCCAGCTCGCAGAAAGCGGCCGCCATCTGGGCCATCTCATCCTTGGCCTTCAGATCGCAGGTCAGGGCCAGTTGGCCGCGCGAGAGCGCCTGGGCTTGGTTGGTCAGCTGGCGCACCGGGTTGATCACTTGCCGGATCACCAGCACCACCAGCGCCAGCACCACCGGCCCGCCGATGGCGGCGGCCAGGGCGATGTTACCCACGGTAAAACCTTCGCGGCCCAGGAAGAAGCACAGGCCGCCCACCAAGGCGTTGCAGCCCACCGACAGCAGGGCCAGCCGGATCGCCAAACCGCGCCGGTAGACGAGGAAGGCGGCCACCATGACCGCGCCCACGCCGGCCGTCAGCACTCCCGCGAACCAAAGATAGTCACTGTGCATGGTCTGACCTCGAATTGGCCTGAAACTCCCTAAATCATGGTAGGGAGCGGGCCAGCGAGCGTCAGTAAAAGAGGACTGAAACGAGGCTAAATAGCCTGTAAAGAGCGGTCCCACACAACCGCCGCGGCCGGCCGGCCGCGGCGGGGGTCACTTGTCGTCGGTGCTTTGCGTGAGGCGGTGCGCCAGCAAAATGGGGAGGGTGGTGACCGCCACCACGAAGAACGCGGTCACATTGGTCACCGGCCGGTCGCGCGGGCGGGAGAGCTGCTCCAGGATCCAGATCGGCAGGGTGGCCTGCTGGCCGGCCGTAAAGGTGGTGACGATCACCTCGTCGAACGACAGGGCGAAGGCCAGCATGCCGCCGGCCAGCAGGGCCGTGGCGATGGCCGGCAGCAGCACGTGGCGGAAGGTCTGAAAGCCGTTGGCGCCCAGGTCCATGGAGGCCTCCACCTGCGAGTGGGTGGT
>JAEURL010000271.1 GCA_016789165.1 Anaerolineales bacterium
CAGGCCGCCTGCGCCAGGGCGAGCAGGGCCTGGTAAGACAGCGCGCGCAGCGTGATGGCCCGCGGCTGCAGCCGGTCCAGCAGGCGCGCCCACTCCGCCGAACGCACCCGCGCCGCCATGGGCAGGCCAGGCCCCTCGGCGTAAGCCAGCACCCAGGCCGGCCGCCGGCCCGCGGCCCGCGCCGCCGCATAGCCCACCGTCAGGTTGCGCATCCACTGGAACCACGGCCCCGCGAACGGACATTCGAAGTAGCTCTGGTCGGCGTCGTAATCGAAGACCTGCGGGATGAACTCCCAGTAGCGCAGGCCCTTAGCCGTCAGCGCGCAGCGCGCCTCCTGGCCCGTGGCTGGGTTCACCTGCCACATATAGCCGCCCGTGCACTGGCGCAGGCCCTGGCGGACTCCGCCGCGCAAGGGCTGGGTCTGCGAGCAGCGCCCGCCGTCCGCCTCGGTGAACTTGCCCTCGAACAAGATCAGGGCCTGCGGGCTCTGGGCGACGGCGTCCACCCAGGTGGGCTGATGTTCGCCCAGATGGTTCTCCGGGTCGTGCCACTCCAACTGCACTTCCCACGGGCCGCCGGCCGGCAGGCCCAGGTCGCCGGCCAGCCGATCCAGCACCACATCCCGGTTGGGCGAGGTTTGGAGCGTGCCGAAGACGTCGATGGCCAGGGCCTGGGAGGACTGGACCTTCCAGGTGTCGTAGCGCTCGCCGGCCGCGCTGTGCCAGCGGAACTGGCGCACGGGCTGGACGGCGGCGTGCGCGGCCGGGAACAGGTTGGCCAGGATGCTCGTGTAGCGGGTCGGGTCGGAGGCCGTGCGGGTGCGCGGCCGGGGCCGGGTCATACGTCCAGAGTCAGGCTGATCGGGCAGTGGTCGGAGCCGAGGATGTCGTCGTGCACCTCGGCCGCCGCCACCTTGTCGGCCAGGTCGGGCGAGACCATGAAGTAGTCCAGCCGCCAGCCGACGTTGCGCTCGCGGGCGCGCGAGACCATGTCCCACCAGGTGTACTTAACGGCCTGGGGGTGCTGATGCCGGAAGGTATCCACCAGGCCGGCCTGGAAGAACTCGCCCAGCGCCGTGCGCTCCTCGGGCAGGAAGCCGCTGGTCTTGCCGTTCTCCTTGGGGCGGGCCAGGTCGATCTCGGCGTAGGCGGTGTTGACGTCGCCGCACAGCACCACCGGCCGGCCGGCCGCCATGTAGGCGCCGGCCAGCTCCAGGAAGCGCCGGTAGAAGGCCAGCTTGTGGGTCACCCACTCTGGCCCGCGGCCGCCGTTGGGGAAATAGATGTTGAACAGGACGAAGGCCGGATACTCGCTGATCAGGGCCCGGCCCTCATGGTCGAAGCGCGCGTCCTGGAAGCCGGCCTGGACGGTCTGCGGCGGCGTCTTGGAATACGTGCCCACGCCGCTGTAGCCCTTCTTCTCGGCCGAAAACCAGTGGGTGACGTAGCCGGGCGGGTTGCGCAGCGCGGCGGAGAGCTGGTCCGGCTGGGCCTTGGTCTCCTGCACGGCGACGACGTCGGCGCCGGTGCCGGCCAGCCACTCAAGAAAACCCTTCTTTTCGGCGGCGCGCAGGCCGTTGACGTTCCAGGAATAGAGCGTGTGCATAGATCGGTCGCTTTCAATCAGAGCTGGCTGGGGCTTCCCGTTCGCTATCCGCGCTCGGGACGAGCGGCCGGCGGCGCTGGGCCAGGAAGCCCTCGGCCGCGTAGAGGGCCAGCGCGATCCAGACCAGGCCGAAGCCGATGAATTGGGAGGCCGCGAACGGCTCGTGATAGATCAGCAGGCCCAGGAAGAACTGGATGGTCGGCGCGATGTACTGCAGCACGCCCACCAGCGAGAGCGGGATGCGCTGCGCCGCCGACGCGAACAGGAGCAGCGGCACCGTGGTCATGACCCCGGCGCCGACCAGCAGCAGGTCCGAGGCCAGGCCGGCGTGCAGGAAGGCGCCCTGGCCGGCCGCCTCCGAATAGGCCAGGAAGGCCAGCGCCGGCAGCAGCAGCAGGCCCGTCTCCAGGGTCAGGCCGTACAGCGCGCCAAGCGGCGCGGTCTTCTTCACCAGCCCATAAAAGCCGAACGTGACGGCCAGGGTCAGGGCGATCCAGGGCAGGGAGCCGTAGATCACCGTCAGGTAGATCACGCCGGCCGCGGCCAGGGCGAGCGGCGGCCACTGCCAGGGGCGCAGGCGCTCGCGCAGGAAGAGCACGCCCAGCACCACGCTCAGCAGGGGGTTGATGAAATAGCCCAGGCTGGTCTCGATGATGAAGCCGGCGTTGACGGCCCAGACGTAGGTCAGCCAGTTGACGCCGATCAGGGCGGCCGCGGCCAGGTAGGCGCGCCGGACGCCGGGCTGGGCGATGGCGGCGCGGAAGGCCGGCCAGCGCCGGGTGAGGCCGAGCACGGCCGCCAGCGCCAGGAACGACCAGGTGATGCGGTGGCTGAGCAGCTGCGGGGCCGGGACGTGATGCAGCCACTTCCAATAGACGGGCAACAGCCCCCACAACACGTAGGCGCTGACGGCGTACCAGATACCTTGGTTCTTCATGCGGTGTGCAAAACAGCCCGGCGCTCTGCGCGTTGCCGCCGAGCGCCGGGCCGCTGGATGTCAGATGAGCCGTGAGGGACTCGAACCCCCAACCAAGTGCTTAAAAGGCACCTGCTCTGCCATTGAGCTAACGGCCCATTTCGCGGGATTGTAGCATGCGCAAATTTGAGCGTCAACGTGACGCGCCGCACAAAGCCCCGCGCCGCCTTCCGGAACCTCCTGGCCCCGATCCCCTGCCCTAATCCCGTGTTTATGGGATGACGCCGGCCCGGCCGGCCGCTAAGCTGGACCCATCGAGCGTAGATTGAGCCCAAAACAATAGCCGGCCGCGGGACGCCGCCATTCGGCCCACCTGGACGGATTGGTCCAGGTTGATCGCCGGCGGCGCCTCACGAGCGCTGCGTCTCCCCTCCTCGGTCGGGGCAAGGCGCGCCCGGGCCCTCACCCCGGGCCGCCTGCCCCCGCCTGATACATTGCGCCAGGCCCTGCCGGGACAAGCCCTGTCTTCGGCGGACCTGGCGGGCGTTTAAGGAGATGGCCACAGCCCTGGATGTGCTCATCCGCGCCGCCCTGCGCGCCGCGGTCCGCTCTCAGTCGCCGCCCGCCGCGCTGCGCCCCCGCCTGCTGCGGGCTGCCGGCGCGCGGACGCCGGAGGCCGGCTGGTGGGAGACCCGGCCGCTGTGGGACGCCTGGGGGATCCCCATCTTCCGTGCCCCGCTGGTGGTGTAGGCC
Source organism: Anaerolineales bacterium (assembly GCA_016789165.1). Taxonomy (GTDB): domain Bacteria; phylum Chloroflexota; class Anaerolineae; order Anaerolineales; family UBA6663; genus SpSt-583. The sequence goes on from JAEURL010000271.1 coordinate 3,276, forward strand.
CGCGGGCCGCCGATAACCGCCCGGACCCGCGCCTGCGCGAGAAAGGGGAAAGCGCCACCCGTTTCTGTCCCTGCCCGCCCCCGCCTGTGTTGCCCTAATTACTGTCAGGAGGAGAATTAATGTCCCGCGCCAAAATCACTGTCGGACTCCATCTACTGACCGCGCTCGCCTTGCTGCTGGCTGCCTGCGGCGTCGCCACGCCGGCGGTGCAGGTGGTGGAAGTCACCTCGCCGCCGCAGGTGATCAAGGAGACCGTGGAAGTGCCGGTCGAGCAGCAGGTGCTGGTCACCCCCACCGCCGCGCCGGTGGACCGCCGCGGCGGCTGGCTGGATCAGATCGTGGTCGTGGAGGAGCCCTCCACCGAGGCCGCCGTCTCGCGCATCGAGGCCGGCGAGCTGGACGTGTACGCCTTCGCCGCCGCCGACCCCGAAGTGCTCCAGCGCATCAAGAGCACCCCCGGCCTGAACGTCGTGACCGCCATCGGCACCAACGACGACCTCACCTTCAACCCGGTCGGGCCGACCTTCCCCGGCACCGGCAAGCTCAACCCGTTCTCGGTGCCCAAGATCCGCGAGGCCATGAACTGGCTGGTCGACCGCACCTACGTCGCCCAGGAGATCATGGGCGGCCTGGGCCTGCCGCGCACCATCCCGCTGGTGGGCGGCCTGCCGGAGTACACCCGCCATATCGTCAAGGCCCGCGAGCTGGAGGCCAAATACGCCTACAACCCAGACAAGGCCAGACAGGTCATCACCGAGGAGATGGAAAAGCTCGGCGCCACGCTGACCGACGGCAAGTGGACCTATAACGGCGAGCCGGTGGAGATCATCGGCCTGATCCGCACCGAGGACGAGCGCCGCGATATCGGCGACTATGTCGCCACCCAGCTGGAGAACCTGGGCTTCACGGTCCGCCGGGATTACAAGTCCGCGGCCGAGGCCTCGCCCATCTGGCTGCGCGGCGATCCGGCCGACGGCCAGTTCCACTACTACACCGGCGGCTGGGTGGTCACCAACGTCAGCCGCGACGACGGCAACTACTTCGACGCCTATTTCACGCCGCGCGGCCGGCCCAACCCGCTCTGGCAGGCCTACACGCCCACGCCCGAGTTCGACGAAATCTCCAGCCGGCTGTTCCGCAACGACTTCACCACCCTGGCCGAGCGCGATCAGCTCTTCGAGCGCGCCCTGGAGCTGGCGATGGAGGACTCCTCGCGCATCTGGGTGGTGGACGAATTGAGCTACTCGCCCCTCCAGTCTGATGTGAGCCTGGCCGCCGACCTGGCCGGCGGC
>JAEURL010000310.1 GCA_016789165.1 Anaerolineales bacterium
CGAAGTGCTCCTGTCCCGGCCCAACTTTGAGCTGGACGACGGGCCGGAAGTTCTCGGGCGTGATCGGGCGCAACGTCACTTTCATCGGCAACTCCCTCGCAATAAAAAAGGCCGTGCGGCGCGCTTTTGGGCGGCGCGCCCACGGCCTCAGACGGGTCCGGGAAACAAAAAGGCCGTGGGCGTTGCTTGCGCCCACGGCCGTGGAAGTCAGCGGATCAGGGGACTTCTACGGGCAATAGGCGCAATACGACAAGGAACCGGCGGCGGTGCCGGCCAGGGTGCCAAAACGAACAATGTTCATGCAGTTCAAGACCATTGGACGTGCGCCTTTTGCCTTTCTAAAGAATGCGTGACGAGTTTAGCATAGCCGCGCAGGCCAAGTCAAGCAGCAAGTTAAGATTCACTGCCCGCCTTTGACTTCCGTCCAAATCCGGTCATATTGCGTGAGGGCGGCGCCCACGTCCTCGACGCGCGCGCCGGCCAGCAGCGTGGCGGCCGGCGTGTTGGTGATCGGTGAATCAGTGTAAGCCTGGTAGAGCTCGGCGTGGTTGATGCGCGCGAACTCCAGCGCGGCGCGGTTGGGGAGCGTGTACGGGTAGTCCTGGAGCAGCAGCCAGGCCACGTCGGGCTGCAAGACGTAATTGATCCAGGCGTTGGCCGCGTCCACATGCGGGGCCGACTTCGGAATGCCGAAGCCGTCTTCAAAGGTGATGGCGCCCTCGCGCGGGAAGACGTACTGCAAGGACGGCTTCTCGCGCTGGGCCAGGAAGGCCTCGCCGTTCCAGACAATGCCCAGGTCGGCGTCGCCGGCGATCAGGGCCGTCTTGGGGCTGTCGCTGTCGAACAGCTTCACGTTCGGCACCAGTTCCTTCAGCTTGGCCTCGGCCTCGGCCAACTGGCCGGCGTCGGTGGTGTTGACGCTGTAGCCCAGCGAGAGCAGGGTCATGCCGATGATGATGCGCGAATCGTCCACGAAGACCATGTGCCGGGCGAATTCCGGCCGCCACAGGTCGGCCCAGGCCTGGGGCGGGTTCGGCACCCGCTCGGAGTCGTAGATGATGGCCTGCGAACCCACCTGGTAGGGCGCGATATAGGCGGCCCGGTCGCCGTACAGCTTCAGGTACTCGGGATCGATATTGGCCAAGTTGGGCAGCTGGCTCATGTCCAGCGGCTGGAGCAGGCCGGCCCGGATCATCACATTGATGATGTAGTCGCTGGGATGGACGATGTCGTAGCCGGCGGCGCCGGCCTCCAGCTTGGCGTACAACTCCTCGTTGGACGAGAACTCCTCGCGGTTGACCTGGAGGCCATACACCAGGCCAAAGCATTCCAGGATGTCGGCTGGGATGTACTCGGTCCAGACGAACAGGTTCAGGGCGGTCGAGGTCACGGGCAGGCGCGGCTGCGGCTCCGGGCAGGCGAAGCCGGAGTTGGTGGTTTTGACGGCCGGCGTTTCGCCGCCGGCGGCCGGCGGGTTCCCGGGGCTGGGCGCCTGGCAGGCCGCCAGGGCCAGGACGAGCGACAGAGCGAGCAGCCGGCGCCACGGCCGGCTATTCCAAGCGTTCATTGCGCCTCCCTAGGCATGCAAATGGGGTGGACCGCAATGGTCCACCCCATATTCTAATCAATAACGCGGCCGCTTGGCGGGGCCGGTTACTGCCCGCTCTTCACCTCGGTCCAGATGCGGTCGTAGATCGTCAGCGCCTCGCCCACGTCCTGAATGCGTTTGGCGTTGGCAAAGGCTTCGGCCGGGACGTTGGTGATGTTGGAAGCCATATAGCCGTCGTACAGATCGGTGTAGTTCGCCTGGGCGTACTCCAACGCGCCCCGGCTGGGCATGTTGTAGGGAAAGTCGCGCAGCATCATCCAGAACACGTCCGGCTGCATGCTGTAGTTCAGCCAGGCGTAGGCGGCATCCGGGTTCGGGGCGCCGACCGGCATGGCGTAGTTGTCCTGCCAGAAGATCGCGCCCTCCTTGGGATAGACGTACTGGATGGCCGGGTTCTCGCGCTGGGCCAGCACGGCCTCGCCGGTCCAGGTCATGCCCAGGTCCACGTCGCCGGCGATCAGGGCCGTCTTCGGGCTGTCGCTGTCGAAGAGCTTGACGTTAGCCACCAGCTGCGCCAGCTTGGCCTTGGCCTCCTCCAGCTGGCCCTCGTCGGTGGTGTTGACGTCGTAGCCCAGCGTCAGCAGGGTCAGGCCGATCACCACCCGGGAGTCGTCGAGGAAGACCATGCGGCCGGCATAATCCGGCTTCCAGAGGTCCTCCCAGGACGTGATCTCGTCCTTGACCACATCCGTGTTGACCACGATGGCGTCGGTGCCGCCCTGGTACGGGATGGTGTACTCGTTGCCGGGGTCAAAGGCCAGGTTCAGGTAGGCCGGGTCAAAGGTGCTCAGCACCGGCAGCTGGTTCTTATCCAGCTTCTGGAGCAGGCCCTGGCGGATCATCAGCGGGACGATGTAGTCCGTGGGCTGGACCAGGTCATAGTTGGTGCCGCCGGCGTTGAGCTTGGCGTACATCTCTTCGTTAGACGAGTACTCCTCGCGGTTGACCTTGATGCCGTAGACGGCCTCGAAGCAGTCCAGGGCGTCCTGCGGGATGTACTCGGTCCAGACGAAAATGTTGACCTCGGTGGCGGTCACAGGCAGCGTGGGATTGGGCTCCGGGCAGATGTACCCGGACGGGGCGGTCACCGGGCCGGCGCCGGTCGAGGGTTCGACGGCGGCGGTGGCCGCGCCCGAAGGCTGGGCCTCGGGCGTGGGCGTGGCGGCCGGGGCGCAGGCGGCCAGCACCAGGCTGGCGGCCACGGCGGCGGTTAGGATTCTCCAGAGTAAAGGACGCATGGCTTCTCCTCCGCGATGATGGGTGGACGCGGCGACGTCCCCGGCGTTGGGAGCGCCGGCCGCGCAGCAAAAAAGACGCGCTGGTCTACGCCGACCGGCGCTGCAACAACTGGGACACCGACAAAGCCGTGAACACGATCAGGATCCACAGCGTCGACAGGGCGTTTAGTTCCGGCGTGGTGATCCGGCGCAGCAGGCCGTAGACGTAGATCGGCAGGGTGGTGGCGCCGGGGCCGGTGGTGAAGAAGGTGATGATGAAATCGTCCAGGGAGAGCGTGAAGGCCAGCAGGGCGCCGGAGAGCACGCCGGGCGCAATCAACGGCAGGGTGACGCGCCAGAAGGTGATCCACTCGTTGGCGCCCAGATCCATGGCCGCCTCTTCCACCGACCGGTCGAAGCCGTGCAGGCGGGCGCGCACCACCAGGGCCACGAAGGGCACGCTGAAGGCGATGTGCGAGACGATCACGGTCCCCAGGCCGAGCGACAGCCGGCTGGCGGCCGGCAGGGCGGTGTTCAGGTAGCTGAACACGGCGCTGAAGAGCGTCAGCACGCTGATGCCCATGACGATTTCGGGGATGACGATGGGGATGTAGAGCGAGACCTCCGAGAAAGTCTTGAGCGGGAAGTGATAGCGCTGCAGGGCCAGCGCCGCCATGGTGCCGATGATGGTGGCGGCCAGCGTGGAGGTGAAGGCGATCACCAGCGTGTTGCGGGCGGCGTTGACCAGCTCGCGGTTGTTGGGCAGCTGGCAGAACCAGTGGAACGGCCCGCACGGCGCACTCTGCACCACGTCCTGCTCGAGCCGGTAGGGGCCTTGTTCGGCGATGACGCCTTTGAAGATGATGTTGGTGCGCGAGGCGTTAAAGGCGAAGATGATCAGGACCAGGATCGGCGCGTACAGGAAGCCGTAAATCAGCAGGGCCGTCAGGCGGAGCCAGGGCGAGCGGCGTTTGGTCATGGGCGGTCCGGCGCCTCAGGCGCGCACGATCTCCTCCCCGAAGCCGAAGCGGCGGGTGTAGATGATGGTGACCACCAGCGTCATGGCCATCAGGATGATCGAGGCGGCCGAGCCGAAGGCGGGGTCGCGCGCGTCCAGGAATTGGCGCTGGATCAGGTTGCCCACCAGCACCACGTTGCGGCCGCCCAGGATGTCCGAGACGATGAAGGAGCCCATGACGGGCACGAAGACCAGGATGGTGCCGGCCACCATGCCGGGCAGGGCCAGCGGCAGGGTGACGCGCAGGAAGGTCCGCACGGCGTTGGCGCCCAGGTCGGCGGCGGCCTCAAAGAGCGATTCGTCGATCTTCTCCAGCGAGGTGAAGATCGGCAGGATCATGAAGGGCAGGAATTCGTACAGCATGCCCACCAGCACGGCGCCCGGCGAGGGATACAGGTCCAGCGGCTGGAAGGGCAGGCCGATCAGGCCGGCCGCCCAGCCGAGCACGCCGTTCAGCACGCCCTGGGTGCGCAGGATCATGATCCAGGCGTAGATGCGGATGACGAAGTTGGTCCACAGCGGCACCAGGATCAGGAACAGGTAGGCGTTGCGGCGCCCAGCCGGCGCGCGCGCCACGAAATAGGCGATCGGGAAGGCCACCAGGATGACCAGGACCGTGGTCTGAAAGGCCAGCACCACCGAGCGCCACAGGATGCCCACGTAGAGCGGGTCCAGCAGGCGCAGGTAGTTGGCCAGCGAGAACCCGTAGACCACGTCGCCATTCGCGTCGCGCCCGCCGAAGGAAATGACGACGGTCAGGAGCAGCGGGATGATCAGCAGCGCCGTCATCCACAGCAGCGTCGGCGCCACCAGCAACAGGCCCTGATAGGCCTCGCGGGTGCCCCAGATGCGCAGCCAGCGGCGGAGGGCGTCAGTCTTCACGGCCTCACTCCGTCAGCACCCGCGCCGCGGCCTGGTCAAAGTAGACCGTGACCGCGTCGCCGGGGTTGGCCAGGGGGCGGGAGTACGGGTCTTCGTTCTGCTCGCGCACCCGCAGGCGCTGGTCGCCATTCAGCATCACCGAGTAGTGGGTATCGGTGCCGATGTAGACGATCTCTTCCACCCGGCCGGGGAAGGCGTTCTGCGCGCCCTCGTAGGGCCGCAGGCCCACCTTCTCCGGGCGCACGGCCACGGTCACAGCCTGGCCGCGGGTCAGGCTCAGGTCGGTGTTGGCGTAGACGGTCAGCCCGCCGGTCAGGGTCACCGTGGCGGTGGGCCCCTGAACGTCCTGGACGGTGGCGTCCAGGAAATTGCTCTCGCCGATGAAGTCCGCCACGAAGCGGCAGTTGGGGCGCTCGTAGATCTCGAAGGCCGGCCCCACCTGCAGCACCCGGCCGCCGCTCATCACGGCGATCCGGTCGCTCATTGTCAGGGCCTCCTCCTGGTCGTGCGTCACGTAGACGAAGGTGATGCCCACCTCGCGCTGCAGGCGCTTCAGCTCCAGCTGCATCTCCTTGCGCAGCTTGAAGTCCAGAGCCCCCAGCGGCTCGTCCAGCAGCAGCACCTCGGGATGGTTCACCAGGGCGCGCGCCAGGGCCACGCGCTGCTGCTGGCCGCCGGACATCTGGCGCGAGCGGCGGGCCTCATAGCCCGGCAGGCGCACCATGGCCAGGGCCTGCTGAACACGCGCCGTGCGCTGAGCCTTGGGCACCCCCTTCATCTCCAGGCCGAAGCCCACGTTCTCGCCGATGGTCATGTGCGGGAACAGGGCGTAGTTCTGGAAGACGGTGTTGACCGGCCGCTGATAGGGCGGCGTCTGGCCCATCGGCTTGCCGTGGATATAGACTTCGCCGGAGGTGGGGAGTTCAAAGCCCGCGATCATGCGCAGGCTGGTGGTCTTGCCGCAGCCGGACGGGCCGAGCATCGAGAAGAACTCGCCGTCCTTGATTTGAAGCGTGACTTCCCGGACGGCGTTAACGATCTCGCCCGACGGCCCCGGGAAGCGCTTACTAACGTCGCGCAACTCGACGGCGAACTCGGCCATTGATTCTCCTCAGCGGTGGATGCGGGAATTCTAAAGGATTTTGGGGGGGCGTCAACGGCACAGCCGGCAATGGCGCAACCTGAACGGGTATAATGCGCCCGATGTTACCGATTCTGGTGCAGGCCGGCCCGGTCACCGTATCCACTTTCTCGGTCCTGGTGTCGCTGGGCGTGGCCGCCGGCCTGGCCTGGCTGTACTGGCGGGCGCCGGCACCGCACAAGGCCGCCTGGCTGGACCTGGGCCTGGCGGCGACGGCCGGCGGCCTGGCCGGGGCGCGGCTGCTGTACGTGGCCGTCAACGCCGGTTATTACGCCGGCCACCCGCTGGAAGCGCTGATGGTCTGGCAGGGCGGCCTGGCCTGGCCGGGGGCCGCCCTGGGCGCTCTGCTGGGCGCGGCCGGGCTGGCCCGCCGGCGCGGACTGGCGCTGCGGCCGGTCCTGGACGGGCTGGCCCTCCCCATCCTGCTGCTCAGCGCACTCACCTGGGGCGGCTGCCTGGCGGCCGGCTGCGCCTACGGCGCGGAGGTGGCGCCCGGCGAGCTGCCGGCCGGCCTGGCCGTGACGGCCCCTGATCTGTACGGTGTCAGCGCGCCGCGCTGGCCCACCCAGACGGCCGGCCTGCTCTGGAGCCTGGCCGCCCTGGCCGTGCTGTACGCCAACCGCCGCCAGCGCTGGCCGGCCGGCGCCCAGGGCTGGTATGCCCTCAGCCTGGCGGCGCTGGGCGCCTTCCTGATTAGCTTCGTGCGGGGCGACCCCATGCCCATGGCGGCCGGTTTCCGCCTGGACGGGCTGGGCAGCGGCCTGGCGCTGCTGGCCGCCACCCTGGCCTGGGCCTTCCTGCTCCGTACCGCTCCGCCCGCCGTTCCGCCGGCCTAGGCCGGCCCGTCCTTCCATCACGCGCTTATCATGATGCTTAACCTCGGCTTGGCTCAGACTAAAACCAAACTTGGCGATGTGCGCGCCAACCTGGAGAAGCACCTGGCCCTCATCGATCAGGCCGCTCAGCAGGGCGTGCAGCTGCTGCTCTTCCCGGAGCTCTCCCTGACCGGCTACGTGCTCCAGGATCTGGTCCCGACGGTGGCCTGCTCGCCCACCGCCGAGGATCCGGTCTTTGGCCAGCTGCTGGCCGCCTCGCGCGCGCACGATCTCGACCTGATGGTGGGCTTCGTGGACGAGGACCAGCGCAACCGCT
>JAEURL010000372.1 GCA_016789165.1 Anaerolineales bacterium
GCCCTGAACCCGCGCTCGGCCGTCCTGCCCACGGCGGCCGCCGCGCCGGCCACCCCGGTGGCCGCCCGCGTCTCCACCCAGGTGCCGGCCGAAAACCCGGACCTGCCGGCCGGACCGACCGCCGCCCCGCCGACCGCGGTCGTGGCCGCCGCCGGCCCCACCCTGGCCGTGCCCACCGAGGCGCTCTCCCCGACGCCCACCGCCTCGCCCGTCCCGCTGCCGGCCCAGGTGGCCCTGACCGGCTTCCGGCACGAATACCAGAAGTTCAACAATTGCGGGCCGGCCTCGCTGGCCGTCAACCTGAGCTACTGGGGCTGGCAGGGCTCGCAGGATGATACCGCCCCCTCTTTGAAGCCCAACCAGGACGACAAGAACGTCTCGCCGATCGAGATCTATGATTACCTGACGCGCATCGGCTTTGACGCCTATATCCGCGTCAACGGCGACTTGGCCACGCTCAAGCGCTTCATCGCGGCCGGCTATCCGGTGCTGGTGGAGAAGGGTTTCTGGTGTCAGCCCGGCGAGGGCAGCCGCTGCTCCGACTGGTTCGGCCACTATTCCGTGTTCTCCGGCTACGACGACGCCCAGCAGTTCTTCATCCTGCAGGACACCTTCCGCGGCCCGAACTACAAGATGTCCTACACGGACGTGCTCGAGAACTGGCGCGCCTTCAACTACCTGTATGTGGTGGTCTTCCCGGCCGGCGCCGAGCGCGACGCCGAGGTGAGCGGCCTGCTGGGGCCGGCCGTCGACCTCAACCAGAATTACCGCGAGGCCCTGGCCCGCGCCCGGCAGGAGGCGGCCACCCTCACCGGCGAGGCCGCCGCCTTCGCCTGGTTCAACGCCGGCACCATCCTGCACTACCAGCAGGATTACGCCGGCGCCGCCGCCGCCTTCGACCAGGCGCGGCAGATCGGCCTGCCGTATCGCATGCTGTGGTACCAGTTTGGGCCGTACCGCGCCTACTATTACACCAGCCGCTTTCAAGACGTGGTGGACCTGGCGACCTACGCCATCAAGAGCACGCCCAAGCCCGGCCTGGAGGAGGCCTTCTACTGGCGCGGCCTGGCGTACGAGGCGCTCGGGCAGCCGGACCGGGCCGTGGAGGATTACCGCACCGCGCTGGTGCAGAACCCCAGCGACGTTCAGGCCCAGGAGGCGCTGAGCCGGCTCGGCCTGACGCCGTGATTGCGAATCGTTCTCACAAGTATAAGGCCGCCGACTAATCGCGGGCGCCGGACAGCTTTGACGGCCTGCGGCGAATCGAATAAAATCGCACCTGTTTCCTGAACTTTATTCATCCTGGAGAGCCTGCATGCAAGCCAAGCGCATCGCCGTCGTGGCGGCCTCGATTGTCATCGGCATCGCCCTGTCCGCGTTTCTGATCTACGCCTACATCCCGCTGCCGATCGCGGTGCCGGTGCTCAACATCCAGCACATCGGCTTTGGCACCACCCCGGAACGGTTCGCCTACAGCAACGTGATGCTGCTGTTGGTGGCCTTCACGGGTATCGCCTTTATCTGGCTCGATTACTTCCTGGGGACGCAGTTCCTCAAGAGCTAAGCGCGGCTGCCAAACTCGGAACGCCCCGGCCCAACCGGGGCGTTTTTATTGCCGGCTCAGGGCGCGGCCCAGACCCGCACCCAGCTGAAGACCACGCGCGCCGGCCCGCTGCTGCGCGCCAGCACTCCCACGCGGCCGGCGCCGGCCGCCTCAAACACGGCCAGCACCTCGTCGTTAATGCGGGCGGTCACGCGGCGGCCGCGCACATCCACGCGCACCCGGTTGCTCTCCGTGCCGTACAGGATGTGCGGCCACTGCTGGAACGGATACCAGTCACGCCGGCCGGCCGGGGTCTGCTGGAAGGCCTCAACGTAGCCATGGCCGTTGACCAGCACGGCCGCGTAGTCGGCGGACGAGGCCCAGTTGAAGACCAGGCCGTAGCCGGCGGCGCCGCCGGCCCCCTCGGTTTGCGCGCCCGCGATCTCCAGGGTCAGGACTCCGGCCGGCGCCTCCGCCAGGGCGGCCGCCCACTGGCCGGGGCCGGAGAAATCGGCCACGAGCGCGCCCGCCCGCGGGGCCAGGGCCGCGCCTTCCGCGGCCCGCCAGTCCCAGCGGTCGTTGGGCTGCTTAAAATCGTCCTGCCAGGCCAGCGGCCCGGCGCGCGGCGGGTCGGCCGCCCCCAGCGCCAGGGCGAGCGCCAGGCCGGCCACAGCCAGCGTCAGCAGACCCACACCCCAGGTGACGGACCGCCAGAGCCAGGCCGGGACCGGGGCTTCGTCAGGTGCCATGCCGCGATTATGCCGGTCCGCCGGGCCGGCCGCAAGCGCCGCGACCGCTATGCTATCATCGCCGGGATGCTGCGCCTGCTTCTCATCAGCCTGAGCCTGCTGGCCTTGTGCGCCTGCGCGCCGCTGGACGCCGGCGGCCGAGCGCCCACGCCCAGCGCCATCGTGCCGGTGACGGGCGCGGATGTGGCCGCGGCCTCCACGCCCACGCTCACGGCCACGCCCACCCGGCCGGCGACCGCCACACCGCCGCCCACGGCCACGCCGGAGCCGTCCGCCACCGCGTCGCCAGAGCCCTCGCCCACCGTCACCGCGAGCGCCACGGCCACCCTCTGGCCGCCGCCCACCCCGGACGCCGCGGCCGCCGGCCGGCAGGCCCGCCTGCCGATCCTGATGTACCACTACGTGGAGCCCTGGCCGGCCAACGCCAACGAGCTGCGCCGCGGCCTGACCGTGCGGCCCGAGGACTTCACGGCCCAGATGGATTACCTGGCCCAGCGCGGTTACGTGACGGTGAGCTTGTATGACCTGGCCGACGCGCTGGCCACCGGCCGGCCCCTGCCGGAACGCGCCGTGGTGCTGACCTTCGACGACGGCTACCGCACGCTGGTGGATTACGCCTGGCCAATCCTGAGCGCGCACGGCTATACGGGCACGGTCTTCGCCATCACCGAGCTGATGGACAAAGGCCTGGAGCAGTATCTGACGTGGGACCAGGCCCGAGCGCTGTTTGCGGCCGGCTGGCGCATCGAGCCGCACACCAAGACGCACGTCGAACTGGCCGGCCGCAGCGACGCCAAGCAGCTCTACGAGATCCTGGGCGCGGTGGAAACGATCGCGGCCAACCTGGGCGTCCGCCCGCGCTTCCTGTGCTACCCGGCCGGCAAGTACGACGCCACCTCCCTGCGGCTCGCGCCGGAGATCCAGCTGTGGGGCGCCGTCACCACCCGCCCCGGCCGAACCCACACCTTCGCCGACCGCTTCACCTGGACGCGCGTGCGCGTGGACGGGCGCGGCTCGCTTAAGGATTTCATCACCGCCGTCGAAGGCGACCTCCGGTAACCGGCCATGCCCACCTCCCGTCTCCCCGGCTTTTACCAGCAGACCCTGGCCGAACGCGCCCGCCTGCTCCAGGCGGCCGCCGGCCTGACCCCGGCCGAACTGGCCGCCCTCACCGGCGCGGCCGGCCTGACGCCCGCGCAGGCCGACCACATGATCGAGAACGTCGTGGGCACCTTCGCCCTGCCGCTGGGGGTGGCCGCCAATTTCGTGGTCAACGGCCGCGAGGTGCTGGTGCCGATGGTGATCGAAGAGCCGTCGGTGGTGGCCAGCGCTTCGTTCATGGCCAAGCTGGCGCGGGCCGGCGGCGGCTTCACGGCCGCGAGCACGGCGCCGGAGATGATTGGGCAGATCCAGTTGCTGGACCTCCGGGACCGGGCGGCGGCCAAAGCCGCCCTGGCGGCCGAGACCGGCCGGCTGCTGGCGCTGGCCGGCCAGGTCAATCCTTCCATTGTCAAACGCGGCGGCGGGGCGCGCGCCCTCGAAGTGCGCGAGATCGCCGAGTCGCCGATTGGGCCGTTCCTGGTTTTGCACGTGATCTACGACACGCGTGACGCGATGGGGGCCAACGCCGTCAACACCGTCTGCGAAGCGCTGGCGCCGGCCGTGGAGCAGATCACGGGCGGGCGCGCCCACCTGCGCATCTTGTCCAACCTGACCGACCGCCGGCGGGCGCGCGCCCGCTGCGTGATCCCGGTGCGGGAGTTGGACTTCAGCGGCTACGCCGGCGAACAGGTGCGCGACGGCATCCTGGACGCCTACGCCTTCGCGGCCGCGGACCCCTACCGCGCCGCGACGCACAACAAAGGCATCCTCAACGGCATCGACCCGGTGGTGATCGCCACCGGCAATGACTGGCGCGCCATCGAGGCCGGGGCGCACGCCTACGCCGCGCGCTCCGGGCGCTACACATCGTTGAGCATCTGGGAGAAGGACGCGGACGGGAATCTGGCCGGCACGCTGGAGCTGCCGCTGGCGGTGGGCATCGTGGGCGGCGCCACCAAGGTGCATCCCACGGCCCAGGCGGCCTTGAAATTGATGGGGGTGGCCTCGGCCGGCGAGCTGGCCGAGATCATGGCCAGTGTGGGCCTGGCCCAGAACCTGGGCGCCCTGCGCGCGCTGGCCACGGAGGGCATCCAGCGCGGGCACATGAGCCTGCACGCGCGCCAGATCGCGGCCGCGGCCGGCGCCGCCGGCGACCTGGTGGAGGTGGTGGCCGCCCGTCTGGTGGCCGAAAACCAGATCCGGGCCGAGCGCGCCGCCGAGATTTTGCGCGAGCTACAGGGGTAAAGCGGTCAGGCGATGATCTCGACCGCGCCGGTGTCCAGATCGTAATAGCCGCCCACGATCTTGAGTCGGCGGCTTTTCCGGCGGGCGGCCAGCAGCGGGGAGTTCAGGGGGACCTGCTGGGTGACCAGCAGCACGTTCTTGCGCACCGCCCAATCCACCGGGTCCTCGCCCAGCGGGGCCTCGTCGGCCAGAGCCGGCGTGAGCGCCGCTACCAGGCTGGCGATGTGGCCAGGGGCCTCGGCGTCGGCTGCCAAGGTCTCCAGGGCGGCCTTCACGGCCCCGCAGCGGCTATGGCCCAGCACCACGGCCAGCGGCACCTTGAGGTGCTCGGCCGCGTACTCCAGGCTGGCCAGAATGTTCTGGCTGAGGATGTTGCCGGCCACGCGGATCACGAACAGATCCCCCAGCCCTTGATCAAACAGCAGTTCCGGCGGCACGCG
>JAEURL010000409.1 GCA_016789165.1 Anaerolineales bacterium
ATTAAAAAAGTAATCTTCCAGCGCCGAACCCAGGCGCACCTCCCCGGTGCTGGCGTCGGAGCCGCTTTGCTCGGCCACCACCGTGCCGGCCCGCAGGTTGCAGGTCTGGGAGAAATCCGTGACCGTGGTCTGGGTGAGCCAGCCGGTGGGGCCGCCCTGCGCCTGGGCGGCGCGCGGCGGCGCGCCGGCCGCCAGGCCGGCCAGAAGGCCGGCGGCCAGGGCCAGCGCCAGACTCAACGCAGCCGCCATCAACCCGGCCCGCCCACGCCACAGGCGGCGCACGGTGCGCGGGAGCAGGTTCAGCAGAGACAGTCGCAACAGTGGCATCAAAATAAACGGCGTGGTGGGGGATAACCGGGTGGGCTTGGCCGGCCGGCACACCGGCGGCCCGCCGCGACCAGGGCAGGATCAGGGCTTAACAGAACCGCCCTCGGCCACCCTAAGATACCGGCCGGCCGGCGCCCGCCGAATAGCACGCTGGTCCCAGCCCCGGCCGGCCGCTTCAGGGCCGGCCAGCCCGCTCAGCCAGCCAGCCGGCCAGGCTGCGCCAGGCGTCCTCTGAGAAGCGGGTCGGCCAATCCGGGGCGGACCAGTCGATGGGGCCGGCGCTGATGTCGAACAGGGTGTGTTCGGCGTGCGGGGCCACGAACAGGCTGGCGCCGTACGCATAGGCCGCCTGGTGCGCGCGCTGGGCGGCCGCGCCGATCTCGGCCAGGTCCGGCTCGCTGTCGGCCACAATGATGTGGATGGGCGCGCGCACGCTCAGCACGGCCTCGCCGCGCAGCAGGCTGGAGAGCAAGGCCACGCCGGCCGGCGGCTGGACGGCCTGGAAATCGGCGAAGCGCTCGGCCAGGATGCGCGTGCCCAGGCTCTGGGCGACGATGAAGACGCGCGCCGGGCCATAGCCGGGCTGGGCCACGGCGGCCCGGTAGGCGGCCAGGGCGTCGTCGGCCTCGCAGCAGCCGTAGACGCCGCCGCTGCGGCCGGTGCCGCGCTTGTCAAAGCGGAAGACCGCGTAGCCGGCCGGCACCAGCCGCGCGGCCAGGTACTGGTAGCTGTCGCGGTCCACGGCCCCGGAATGGTGGAGGATGACGACGAGCGGCGGCTGCTCCTGATCCGGCGGCCAATCCGTCTGGCCGGCCAGGGTCACGCCGTCGGCGGCCGGGAAGGTCACGGGCTGGACGCGGGACGCGAACGGGAGGAGGACGAAGGCCGGCGTGGGCGCGGCGGGCGTGGGTGAGGGGGCCGGCGGGCGCGGGCCGCACGCCCACGCCAGGCCGGCCAGCAGCGCCAGGGCCAGGCGCCAGCGGCTGGACCGCCCGCTCACGGGGCCGGCGGCAGCCAGCCGCGCGCCTCAAGATGGGCCAGGATCTTGGCCGCGCTCTGCTCGGGGGTCTCGCGCCCGTCGCTGTAGCACGTCACCTCCGGCTGCAGCGGCGGCTCGTAGGGGTCGTCCACGCCCGTGAAGTTCTTCAGCTCGCCGGCCAGGGCCTGCCGGTACAAGCCCTTCACATCCCGCTCGGCCAGCACCGCCAGCGGCGCTTCCATATAGATCTCGACGAAGTTGGGGATGCGGGCGCGCACTTCGTCGCGGACGGCGCGGTAGGGCGAGATGGCGGCGGCGATAGCGGCCACGCCGTTGCGGCTGAGCACCTCGCACACCCAGCCGATGCGGCGGATGTTGATATCGCGGTCCTCGCGGCTGAAGCCCAGGCCCTTGCTCAGGTGGGTGCGGACCACGTCGCCATCCAATACCTCCACCTTGCAGCCGCGCGCGCGCAGTCGGGCGGCCACGAGCCCGGAGACCGTGGACTTGCCGGCCCCGGAGAGGCCCGTGAACCACAGGGTGAAGCCGGGATGCTCCATGGCCGGCTAGAGCGCGATGACGCGGCCCTGCATGTCGGCCGGCACGGGCAGGCCGAAGTGGCGCAGGACGGTGGGGGCGAAGTCCATGATCTCCAGGCCGCTCAGCTCCCGGCCGCCCAGGTCGCGGCGCGGGTCGGAGTAGATGAAGATGCCGTACTCGGCGTGGTTGGCGTCGTCCGGGCCGGTGTCGTTCTCGAAGGTCCACACCTGCGGGTGGCCGAGGCTGCCCACCGAGCGCCAATACAGGCCGCCGAAATAGACGATCAGGTCCGGGGCCACGTTGTTGACCTGGCGGTAGAGGGCGTGCGGCTTGTAGACGCGCGTGCCGATGTCCTCGCCGTTGGGGCCGCGGATGGCCTTGAGCTGCGCGGCCAGCTCGTCGCGGACGCGCTCATAGTCGGCGGCCGGGATGACGCCCTGCGGCTCACGGCCCTGCACGTTCATAAAGACGCGGGCATAGTAGCCGCCCTCGCCCCAGGCGCGCGTCTGCGTCCAATCCAGCTTGACCTTCTCCACCGGCGTGATCTGCGCCGGCCGCGGGCCGGCCAGGCTCAGCCAGCCCTCGCGCAGCAGCCACTCGTTGACACAGATGCCGCCTTCCATTTTTTTGGCGCCGTGGTCGGAGACCACCATGACGGCGGTGTCGTCGTCCAGCATATCCAGCAGGGTGCCCAGCTCGCCGTCCAGGTAGCGGTAGTAATCCCAGATGGCGTTCGCGTACGGGTTGCCGGGCTCGTACTTGTAGTGCGTGGTGTCGTGATACTTCCAGAAGCCGTGGTGGAT
>JAEURL010000459.1 GCA_016789165.1 Anaerolineales bacterium
CAGGTCGAGCCCCGCCTGAATCGGTTGGTGCGCTCCGGGCTGTGGTGGCCGCTGGTGATCGCGTTGTTGGCTCTGGGCCTGGCCTGGTCGGCCGCAGCACGCGTGCCGCCAGAGGCCACCACCAATGGCGCGCCGCCGCCGAGCCCGCGCGAGGGGTTTTCCGCGCCTGATTTCCGGCTGCCTCTACGGGCTGGGGACGATGTCAGCCTGCTGGATCTCCGCGGCCAGGTGGTGGTGCTCAACCTGTGGGCCTCCTGGTGCGGGCCGTGCCGGGCCGAGATGCCGGCCCTGGAGCGCGCCCATCAGGCGCTGCAGGCCGAGGGTTTGGTTGTGCTGGGCCTCAACACCACCTTTCAGGACGACGAAACCGCCGCCCTGGCGTTTGCGGATGAGCTGGGCCTGACTTTCCCGCTGGCGCTCGACCGCACGGGCGACGTCAGCCGGCGCTACGAGCTGCGCGCCATGCCCACCACCTTCTTCGTCGATCGGCGCGGTGTGATCCGCTCGGTGGTGGTGGGCGGGCCAATGAGCGAGGCCCTGATCCGATCCCGCGTGGAAGAACTCCTGGCGGAGGCCCCCTGATGCTGCCCGTGCTCCAGATCGGGCCGGTGGCTGTGCAACTGCCCGGCCTGGTAATCCTGGCTGGTGTGTGGCTGGCGGTTTTGTTGGTGGAACGGCGCGCCGTCCAGCTTGGCCAGAACGCCGAGGCTGTCAGCGGCCTGATCTTCAGCGGCCTGGTCGCGGGCCTCGTCGGCGCCCGGCTGGGGCACGCGGCCCAGCACCCGGCCGCTTACGCCGCCGATCCCTGGGCCCTGATAGCGCTGTCGCCAGCGACGCTCTCAGCCGAGGGCGGCCTGGCCGCCGCCGGCCTGGCCGCCCTGATTGATGGGCAGCGCCGTCGTTTGTCCCTGCGGCCCACGTTGGAGGCCCTGGCGCCCGGCGGGCCGCTGCTCATGGCGGCTGTCAGCTTGGCCAACTTCCTGAGCGGCGACGCCTTTGGGACGCCGGCCGAACTGCCGTGGGCGGTGACCCTATGGGGCGCCCGCCGTCATCCGGCGCAGCTTTATGAGCTCACGGCGGCTCTGCTGGCCCTGGCCTTCGTCTGGTGGGGGCCGTGGCGGGCCAGCCGGCGCGGGCTGAACTTCACGGCCAGCGTGACCCTGCTCGCCGCCGGGCGGGGGGTCCTGGAGGCCTTCCGCGGCGACAGCGTGATTTGGGCCGGCGGCTGGCGGGCGGGCCAACTGGCGGCCCTGGCGCTGCTGGCCGCCGGCTTGTGGCTGCTGCGGCATTGGATGGGCGCACCGGAGCCGGAGACAACCCCTTGACCTGTGAAACTTGCGCGGCACCCGAAAGGCGGCTGTACGGGCCAGGCCAACGCCCCCCGCTCACCTGCCTCCACTCTGGCAACTGGATCACCTTGGAGCGCTGCTCAGCGTGCGGGGCGCTGTGGAGCGCTTCGCTCTACGAGCCGTACGCGGCCTTCGAGTATGTGGCGCGCTGGGAGGCCAGCGAGGCCGAATGGCTGGAGCAACACGCCGCCGATGACGGCCGCAGCCTGCTGCGCTGGCATGCCGCGCAGGTCCGTGACCATTGGGAGGCGCTGCCTGCTCCAGAACGTGAGCGGGTGGACCAGCATCGGCGCCGCAGCCAGGGCCATCACCCCATCGATTCGCCGGCGGCCTTCGGGCTGGGCGAAAAGTAACGCCAGACCGCCTGCGCCGCGCTGGACGCAGTGCGCCCCACCCCACTGCGCATAGGCTGGATTTTGCTTAATGTCGCCCAGGGGACAGCACCATATCAACTGAATGGCTACGCGCATTGATTATTGCGTGCCGGGCCAGGCCCTGTTATACTTTTGCCTGTCTGGGGATGACTGGCTTCGACGGAAGAGGCTGGTTCCAGGCTGCAAGCCGGGCGGCGCCGAACCCCGAAAACTCAGCGCAAACCTACAAGTGCCAATCGCACTTCCTATGCGGCTCTTCCGCTCGCGGCCTAACCCCGCCGGCGGTTGAACCCAGGTCCGCTCACCGAGCTGACCCGTTGACCACGAGCCCCTCCGACGGCGCGTGCCATCAGCGTGACAAATGCCGGAGTGCCGCCTCGCTCGCCGTGCGCGGGGCGAAAGACCACAGCGGCTGGTCGGTCCGGTGACCCTGTCTCGCGGGGCCCGGCCGGTGACGCCAAAATTGCGAGGCTAAGCTTGTAGAGGTCTGTCGCCGAATCTTTCGGACGCGGGTTCGACTCCCGCCATCTCCACTGCAAAAAGGCCGCCTTCACCGGGCGGCCTTTTTGTTGCCCAGCCCCGTCAGCCAAACCACGGCGTACGGCGCCAGGGTGAGCGGAGCTCGCCGAGCCAGCCTGACCCGCCGGCCCGTCACCAACTCGCGCGCCCAGCTTTCACCCCCCAGCAAATCCGGCAGCGGCAGCGCCAGGCGCCGGGGCCGGCCAGTGAGGTTGTGGACGGCGAGTACCGCCGCCGGCGCGGTGCGGGCCGTCCGCAGCACTGCGAACACCCCTGGGCCGGCCTCAATCACGCGCTGGCCGGCCTGCGGCTGAAAGGCCGGCGACGCGGCGCGCGCCCGCAGCAGGCGGCCGTACCGCGCGAAGACCTTGCCGCGCAGCGAGGCCGGGTCCGCCAGCTCACGCTCCAAACTGGCCCGCTGCAGCTTCTGGCGGTTGAGGGTGCGATTGTGGCCGGTGAGCGCCGCCCCTTCTGGCCAGCCACGCGATCCGAAGAGGCTATGGAAGTAAATGCCGGGGAGGCCGGCCAGGGCCAGCAGGATTGCCTGGGCGGCCATAAACCGGTCCACCGGCGTGCCCAACGGTTCGTCGCCAGCCGGGTCTGAAAGCGCGTCGAAGTAGTTGATGTTCAGTTCGTACGGGCTTTGGGTGCCGTCGGCGTTGTGCTTGTACGAGATTCGGCCGCCATGAGCCAGCACGCCGGCCGCCACGGCTTCGAGCGCCTCGGCCGGCAGCAGGCCGCGGGCCGGGTTGAGGCCGACGCCGTCATGCGAGGCCAGAAAATTGAAAAATGCGGCCCCGTCTGATGGCAGGCGCAGGGAGGCCGCCCAGGTCGTCAGCGCCTGCGTCTCGCCGGTCCGCAGGGCGTGCAGCACCAGCGGCGGCAGCGCAAAGTTGTAGACCAGGTGGGCCTCGTTGGCGCCGTCGCCGAAATAGCTGAGGTTGTCCGCGTGCGGCACATTGGTCTCGGTGATCAGGCGCACGTGCGGGGCCACGTCGTCCAGCAGCGCCCGCAGCAGTTGCACCACGGCGTGGGTTTGCGGCCGATGGAGACAGTTCGTGCCGATCTCTTTCCACAGGTAGGCAATGGCGTCCAGGCGCAGGAACTGCGCGCCGCGCGCTACGTACTCCAGCAGGATGTCGGCGATCTCGAGCAGCACGGCCGGATTGGCGAAGTTGAGGTCCACCTGATCGGCGCTAAAGGTGGTCCATACCCGCCGCGGGCCGGCCGCGGTCTGGACCTCGGTCAGCAGCGGCAGGGCGCGCGGGCGCACCACCTGCGAGAGATCGGGGTCGCCGGCGACGGTGATGAAGAAATCCTGATACGCGGGATCACCGCGCTGGAAACCTTGAAACCAGGCGCCTTGCGCTGAGGCATGATTGATAACGCCGTCCACCATCAGGCGGAAGGTCCGCCCAAGCATCTCGATGTGCTCCCAGCCGCCCAACTCGGGCGCGACGGCGCGATAGTCCTTGACCGAGAATCCGTCATCCGACGACCAAGGGAAAAAGGGCAGGACGTGCACGCCCGTGATCAGGCCGGCCAGGTGCCGGCGGCAGAACTCGGCCAGGGTCTGCAGAGGCGGCTCGCCCGGCGCCTGCACCTGATCGCCGTAGGTGATCAGCACGGCGTCGCGCTCGGTGAGGGCCGCCGCGCTCTCGTCCAGCCGCGGCAGGCGCGGCCGCCAGGCCTCAGCCAGTTCGGTGAGGCGCTCGGCCGTGGCCAGGGCCTGAGGTTCGGGATAGATCTGCCGCAAGAGCGCCTGCCGGCGGTCGGTCGTTGGCATTTTCACTCCTCCGGAAATCGCACCTGGCCCCCCTTCCGAATCCGGGCGCGCACATCGGCCTGCACGGCCGGCGACAGCCACCAGCGCTCGCCGCCCAGGGCGCGCAGGCGCCGCAGCCAGCGCGTGACGCGGGCCTCGGCCAGGACATAGCCGGCCGGGTAAATGGAGAGGGCGTTGACGTACGGGTGCAGCCGCGCAAAACCAGCCGGCAGCGCCACGCCGGTAAATGTCTGCGCCCAGTGGGCCAACCGGGCCTCGACCGCCACCCAGCTCAGGTCTTCCACCCAGGCCTCCAGCGCCGTCAGCGCCGCCGCCGACTGCCAGGCGGCGGTGAGCAGT
>JAEURL010000464.1 GCA_016789165.1 Anaerolineales bacterium
ACCGCCGCCTGGCCGAGCGCACCGCTGACCGGCTCAACGCGCAGCTGGCGGCTGAGCAATCCGAAGAGATCCCGCCTGGCAGCACCGAGGCCCTGGCGCCCGGCGGCCTCCCGCGCGACGGCGGCATGTTCGCCATTGGGGCGGAGGGCCCCATCCGTGCCCACCACGGCAGCATGTCCAAAGAGGCGCGCCGCCAGATGGAAGCCGACCTGAAGGCCGGCCGCCTGCCGGCCCTGGTGGGCACCAGTTCGCTGGAGCTGGGCATCGATATCGGGGCCGTGGATCTGGTGGTCCAGCTGCAATCGCCCAAGAGCGTGGCGCAGGGCCTGCAGCGCGTGGGCCGCTCCGGCCACCTGGTGGGCCAGACCAGCCGGGGCCGCATCTACGCCACCTTCCGCGAAGACCTGCTGGAAGCGGCCGCCATCGCGCGCGGCATGCTCGAGGGCGATGTGGAGCCCACCTGGACGCCCGTGGACCCGCTGGACGTGCTGGCCCAGCAGATCGTGGCGATGGTGGCCATGGAGCCCTGGCCGGCCGCCGCGCTGTTCGACCTGGTCCGCCAGGCCTACCCGTACCGTGGCCTGACGCCGGAGGCCTTCTATGGCGTGCTCGGCATGCTGGCCGGCGACTATTACCTGGACGCGCCCCAGGTGCGCGCGGCCTCCGCGCTGCGCCCCAAGCTCGTCTGGGACCGGGTCAACGACCGGCTGGCCGCCCTGCCGGGCACGCGCCTGCTGGCCATGAGCAACGTCGGCACGATCCCGGATACCGGCGCCTACGGCGTCTACCTGGGCGACGGCAAGACGCGCCTGGGCGAGCTGGACGAGGAGTTCGTCTTCGAGACGCGGGTGGGCGATACCTTCCTGCTGGGCAGCAATGTCTGGCGCGTGGCCGCCATCGACAACGACCGCGTGACGGTGGTGGACGCGGCCGGCGCCACGCCGCGCATGCCCTTCTGGAACGGCGACTACCCCTACCGGCCTTACGAGCTGGGCGCCCGCCTCGGGCGCTTCCGGCGCGAGGTGGCGGAGCGCCTGGCGGCGGCTGGCCCGGCGGCGGTCGCGCAGGCTGAAGACTGGCTGCGCCGCGAGTACGTCCTGGACGAGCGCTCGGCCCGCAACCTGGTGGCCCACGTCCGCCGGCAGTTGGACGCCGTGGGTGTGCTCTCCTCGGACCGCACCATCGTGGTGGAGGCTTTCCAGAACGCGGTCGGCGATCAGTGTTTGGTGGTCCACTCGCCCTTCGGCGGGCGCGTCAACGGCGCCTGGGCGCTGGCCCTCGGCGCCCGCCTGCGCGAGCAGATCGGGGTGACACCGGAGGCCCAGACCAGCGACGACGGCCTGATCTTCCGCCTGCCGGGCTCGGACCGCGGCTGGCCGGCCGACCTGGTGCCGGCCCTCACCGCCGCGGAGGCCCGCCGCCTGATCCTGGCCGAGCTGCCCCAGTCGGCCGTCTTCGGCGCGCAGTTCCGCATGAACGCCGGGCGCGCCCTGCTGCTGCCGCGCCAGCGCGGCGGGAAGCGCACGCCGTTCTGGCTTCAGCGCCTCAAGGCCAAGGACCTGCTGGCCCTGGTGCGCGGCGTGCCGGATTTCCCGATTGTGGCCGAGACCACGCGTGACTGCCTGCGCGACGTCTTCGATCTGCCGCACCTGGAGGAGGTCCTGACCGGGATCGAGGCCGGCACGATCCAGGTGGTGTCGATTGAAACCCTCGTCCCGTCGCCGGTGGCGGCCGGCCTGCTCTATAACTTCGTCGGCACCTTCATGTACGAGTGGGACGCGCCCAAGGCCGAACGGCAGCTGCAGGCGCTGACGCTGGCGCCAGCCGCCGATCACCTCGGCCAGCCCGCCGAATGGGCCGCGCCGCTCGACCCGGACGTGGTCGCCGAGGTCACCGCCCGCGCCCAGCATGTGGCGCCTGGCTATCAGGCGCGCACGGCCGAGGAGCTGGCCCTGCTGCTGCGCGAGCTGGGCGACCTGGCGCCGGCCGAGGTCGCGGCCCGCTGCGCCGGCGCCGGCGGTGACTGGCTCAAGGAGCTGGCCGAGGCCGGGCGGGCGGTGGCCATCGACGTGGCCGGCGAGACCCGCTGGGTGGCGGCCGAACTGGCCCCGCTCTACGCCGCGGCCCTTGGGCCGGCCGGGCCGGGCGCGGAGACGTTGGAGGTCCTGCGCCGCCGCCTGCGCAGCGCCGGGCCGCTCACGCGGGCCGCGCTCCTGGCGCGCTATCCCGTGGGCGCGGCCTGGCTGGACGAGGCCCTGGGCCGGTTAACCGGCCAGCGGGCGCTGGCCCGTGGCGCGTTTACGGCCGCCGGCCAGGACGAGTATTGCGACCCCGACCTGCTCGACCAGATGCGGCGGCGCACCCTGGCGCGCCTGCGCGAGGCCATCCGGCCAGTGCCGCTGGTGGCTTATGCCGCCTTTCTGGCCCGCTGGCAGCACGCGCACCCCGCCAGCCGGCTGTCCGGCCGGGACGGCCTGCGCCGCGTCCTGGAACAGTTGCGCGGCGTGGCGCTGCCCCTGGCCGTGTGGGAGCGCGAGGTGCTGCCGGGCCGGCTGACGGCCTATGACCCGGCCGCCCTGACGGCGCTGGGGCAGGCGGGCGAGGTGGTCTGGGCCGGCGTCCCGCAGCCGCGCGAGGCCGCGCCCGACCCGCGCTATTGGCGGCTGCGGCCGTTCTTCCGGGGCGAGGGCGCGCTGTTCATGGGCGCGCCGGCTGTGGAGGGCCTGAGCCCGGCGGCCCGGGCCGTCTACGATTTCCTGCAAGCCGAGGGCGCCTCCTTTGCTGCCGACGCGCAGGCCGGGGCCGGGCTCAAACCAGACGAGTTGAACCGGGCCCTGGTCGAGCTGGCCGCGGCCGGCCTGGCCACCAACGACGCGCTGGACGTGCTGCGCGGGCTGGGGGCCGCCGCCCCGGACGCGGAGCGCGGGCGCCGGCCGCTGAGCGCGTTGGAAGGTGAGCTGGCGGCCCGCCTGGGGGATCGGCCGCTCACGTCTGGCCGCTATCGGGACGCGCGCCGGCGGGTGGGCCAGCGCGTCCGCGCCGAAGTTCAGACCGCGACGGCGGCCGGCGTCGGGCGCTGGGCGCTCATCCATCGCGCCAGCCTGCTCGGGCCGGCGCTCTTGCCGGAGGTCCGGGCCGAACAGGCGGCGCGGCTGCTGCTGGCGCGCTACGGCGTGGTCAGCCGCGATTGCCTGGAGCGCGAGGCCGGCGATTGGGAGTGGGCGCCGCTGTATGCGGTCCTGCAGCGCCTGGAGCTGCGCGGCGAGGTCCGACGCGGCTATTTTGTGGCCGGCCTGGCGGGCGCGCAGTTTGCGCTGCCGGAGGCCGTGGAGCAGCTGCGCGCCGCGCCGGACGAGGCGCCGGTGGTCCTCAACGCCGCCGACCCGGCCAACGTGTATGGCGGCGCGCTGGGCGAGGCGCCGCGCTTTGCGCGCGTGCCGTCCACGCACGTGGTGCTGGCGGCCGGCCGGCCGGTGCTGGTGCTGGAGGACAGCGGCCAGCGCGTCACGGCCGAGGCGCTGGCCGCCCCGGAGGTCTTGGAGCGCGCCCTGCGCGCCTATCTGGGCCGGCCGCTGGGGCCGGACCGGGTGGTGGTCACGGAGTGGAACGGCGAACCGGTGGAACGGAGCGCCGGCCAGCCCCTTCTGCGGGCGGTGGGCTTCACGAGCCGGCCGGCTGGCTTGGAGTGGTGGGCCGGCCGCTGAGCACGGCCGATAAAAAGGGGCCGGCTGCCGCCCAGGTGGACGGCAGCCGGTGTGTGGAGGAGAACGAAGAGGGGGAAGTCTTAGGGCCGGCGCGGACCGCCGCCGCCCATGCCGCCGGTGCCCACGGTGGTGCTAGTCCCGGACAGAGTGAAGCTGGTGTATTCGGCCCCGGTCGGGGCGGTCCCGGTCGCGTGCAGACCGTCGGTGCCGGCGTCCGCGGGCGTGCCGCCCAGGTAGACCGTGTAGCTGGCGCCGGCGGTCAACTCAGCCGAGGAGAAGGCCAGCGATTGGAAATCCTTGGTGGGCGTAAAGCTCAGGACCACCTGGCCCGCGCTGTTGGCGATCTCCACCAGGGTGCCGGCCGGCTGCGTGGCCGTGAAGTAGATCAGGACCGAGGCCTGGCTGGAGGCCGCGCCGGGGGCCTGCGCCATGCCGGCGCTGCCGGCCGCCGCCACGAACCCGCCGGAGATGTTGAACCCGCCGTCGAAGTCCAGGGCGCCGTTCATCTGCTCGGTCGGCCCGTTGACGATGATCACACCGTCGGTCATGATGACCGCGCCGTTGACGTCCACGCCGTCCCCGCCGGCGGTGACCACCGTGTACCCGCCGTTGACGTACAGGTAGTACGCCCCGGTGTAGCTGAAGGCGTCCTGCGCGGCCGCGCCGCCGCCCATGCCGCGCGGCTGCGCCCCGGAGCCGTCCACGCCGCCGGCCACGTTCAGGCCGTCGTCGCTGGCCGTGATGCGCACAGTGCCGCCGTTGAGCGTGATCACGGCGCTTTCGATGCCTTCGTAGGAGCGCGTAATCGTCAGGTCGCCGCCGGTGATGGTCAGGGCGGCGTCGGCGTGCGCGCCGTCATCGCCCGCGGCGATGGTGAACGTGCCGCCGTTGATGGTCAGGCGGCCGTTGGAGTGCAGGGCGTCGTCGGCCGTGTCGATGAGGAAGGTGCCGCCGTCGATGGTGACGCTGGCCGTGCCCTTGATGCCCTTGGCCGAGGCGTCCGCCGCGATCTGGCCCTGGCTGCCGCCGCCGGCCGTCAAATTCAGCGTGCCGTCCGTGATGACCACGTCGGTGGCGGCGTCCAAGGCGTCGCCGCCGGCCGTGACCGTCAGGGTCCCGGACTGGATGGCGATGTAGCCCAGGGTCGCGTCCTCGGCGTTGTCGGCTTTCAGGCCGTCGCCCTGCGCGTTGACGGTGAGCGTGCCGGCCTCCACCACCAGGTAATCCTTGCCGCGCAGGCCGTCATCGGCGGCGGTGACCGTGAGGCTGCCGCCGGCGATGATCAGGCCGTCCTTGCTGGTGATCCCGTCCGCGTAGTTCCCGGTCACGGTCAGCGCGCCGGCGCCGGCCAGGGTCAGGTCGCTCGTGCTGAACAGCGCGGCGTTCGGCTCGTCTTCGGCCGGGTCCGCGAACACATAGGCGGCCCCGTCGCTCAAGGCGTTCTGGCTGCCGTCCGCCAGGAGGATCACCACCTTCTCGGCGTCGGCGACGTAGATCGCGGCGCTGGTCGAATTGTGGATGTCCACGCCGTCCAGGATCACCTGAACCACGCCCTGAGCGGCCGTGTCCACCACGATTTGGCCGTCCGCCAGGGTTCCGCTCAGGCGGTAGGTGCCGGGGGCCGTGATGGTGGCCCGGCTGCCGTCCACGGTCACGCCGGCCCCGGACGCCGTGATCGAGTCCCCGTTGAGGCGGATGGCCACGACGGCGGCTTCGTCAATGACGTAGTCCGTGGCGGCCTCGTTGATCGTGCCGTTCTCGGCCAGGGCCGCGGAGGCGGAGATGGCCGGGGCCGCCGCGCTCGTCCCGCCGGTCGTGACCGTGGTGACGTTGGCCGTCTGGGCTTCACCGACCGTGACGACGGCCGGCGCCGCGCCGGTGATCGAACAAGCCGTCAGGCTGATGGCCAGCAGCAGGGCGGCGAGTGAAGTGAGCAGCTTTTTCATGGTGTCTCCAGTGCGCCGCCGGGTTTCGCAAAGGCGGGCGGCTGACATACTTTTAGCCGGCCAGCGTAAAGACACGGGGTAGGCCCGGTTTAGTTTTGATTCAGAGTGACGAAAAGAGGGCAACTCCGTGATTTCCGGCGCTTTCTGTCAAGCGCCGGGCTGGCTAAGCTGAAGCAGTCGGTGACATTGTCTGCGGCGGCCGTGGGCGCCTTTCCCGGCCAACGTCCGTTGCTGCGTTGCCAATCGCTCGGCTGCCAGGCCGGTGTCCGAGGGAGAGGTAGGGGAGGCCAGCGCATGTCCACTGTTCACGCCGTCGATATCCTGTTGGTGGAAGACAATCCCAACGACGCCGAGCTGACGATCCGGGCGTTGCGCAAACGCAATCTCGCCAATCATCTGCAGTGGGTGCAAGATGGTGCCGAGGCCCTGGACTTTGTCTTTGGCCGCGGCGCCTTTGCGGACCGGAGCAGCGGGTCGCAGCCCAAGGTGATCCTGCTGGACGTTAAGCTGCC
Organism: Anaerolineales bacterium; assembly: GCA_016789165.1. Lineage (GTDB taxonomy): Bacteria > Chloroflexota > Anaerolineae > Anaerolineales > UBA6663 > SpSt-583. Next base: position 6,163 of record JAEURL010000464.1, read on the forward strand.
CAAGCTGAACGGGCTGGAGGTGGTGCGGGTGCTCAAAGAGGACGAGCGCACGCGCACCATCCCAGTGGTGATGGTGACCTCGTCCCGCGAAGACCCGGATATCCGGGCCGCCTACGAGCTGGGCGCCAACAGCTATGTGGTCAAACCCGTCAGCTTTGACGCTTTTCAAGAGGCGATGGCCCACGTCGGATTTTATTGGCTGCTGGTCAACGATGCGTTTCCGGCTGGCGGCCGGCTGTAACACCGCCGGCCCCCCAGCTCTTGGGCCACGCCTTCATTCCAGGCCAATCTCGCCATGTCTGAACCGACCTATCTGCTGCTGATCGATGACAAACCGGCCGAGGCGGAAGCGACCGAGCGCAGCCTGCGCCAAGCCCTGCCGGCCTGCCAGGTTCGGCGGGCGGCCACGCGCGCAGACTGCCTGGCGGCCCTGGCGGACCAGCCGCCAGACGTGATCATCAGCGAGTGCAGCCTGCCGAACTTTGACGCGCCGGCGGTCCTCCATTCGGCGGCGGCGCTGGCGCCGGAGGCCCCAGTGCTGATCCTCACGGCGGCCGCCAACGAGGCCGCGGCCCTGGCCGGCCTGGCGGCTGGC
>JAEURL010000555.1 GCA_016789165.1 Anaerolineales bacterium
GGGAGCCGCCGCGGCCTGGGCGGCGGCGCGTTCGCGGGCGGCGGTAATCCAGCGGCCGCAGTTTTCGTCCAGGCCGAGCAGGGCGTCGGCGGCGTAGATCGAGCGGCGCACGTCCGGCTCGAGCGGGTTGATAATGGCCGAGGTCAGGCCGGCGCCCATGGCCATGGCGATGAAGGCGGCGTTGACGCCGGCCCGGTCCGGCAGGCCAAAGGAGATGTTGGAGGCCCCGCAGCAGGTGTTGACCCCCAGTTCCTCGCGCAGCCGGCGGACGAGGGTGAGCAGCGCGGCGCCGGCGTAGCGCACGGCCCCGATCGGCATGGCCAGCGGATCGATCAGGACATCGGCCCGCGGGATGCCGTGGGCCTCGGCGCGCTCGACGATCTTCTTGGCGATGGTGAAGCGCACGGCCGGGTCCTCGGAGATGCCGGTCTCGTCGTTGGAGATGCCGATCACGGCGGCGTGGTGCTGGGCGACCAGGGGCAGCACGGCCTCCAAGCGCTCGTCCTCGCCGGTGACGGAGTTGACCAGGGCCTTGCCCTGGTAGGCCGCCAGGCCGGCGGCCAGCGCCGCGATGACGGACGAATCCAAGCACAACGGCACCGGCGTGGCCGCCTGGATGACGCGCACGGCCTCGGCCAGCAGGGCCGGCTCATCGGCCATGGGCACGCCGGCGTTCACGTCCAGCATCTGGGCGCCGGCCGCCACCTGGGCCAGGGCGTCCTTGCGCACGCGCTCAAAATTGCCGGCCGCCATCTCGGCGGCCAGAAGCTTGCGGCCGGTGGGGTTGATGCGTTCGCCAATGATCACGAACGGCTGGTCCGGCCCTATCCGGACCGTTTGGGAGGGGGAGGTCAGTTGAGTATTCATGGCGCAGAAGCGGACTTAGGGAGGGAGGCCTGGACGCCGGGCAGCAGTTCGGCCGCCACGCGCTGGCGCAGTTCCTCATAGTTGGCGGGCTTGACCATCCGGCCACGCTCGTCGGCCTGGAAGCCGTATTGGGCGGCCTGCCGGGTAATCTGTGGGGCCCAATAGGGATCCTTGCCGGCGAAAACCTCATGCGGCTCCAGCACCGCCAGCAGCCAGGCCGGCTCGGCGCTGAGGTTTTCAAAGCCGCGCCACAGCCCCGGCGGCAGCGAGATCATGTCCCACAGCTCCAGGAAGGTCTCGCCATCGGGGGGATTCTCGGCGTCGTTGCCCCAATAGAAACGCCAGCGGCCAGAGAGCACCATGAAGAGCTCGATATAGTCGTGGGTGTGGTAAGCCGGGCCGCAGCCGGGCGGGGCGTTGAGCATGCCAATCTGGAACTTGTGGGGCTGGGTCAGGCTGGGCTGAAAGTCCGGATTTTCGGCGGCGGTGTCGCCGATCACGGCGAAGTTCATCCGGTAGTGGCGGGGGATGATGCTGTCGATGAACATCAGCGGGATGCCCCGCTCTTTAAGTTCGGAGAAGCGCACGACGCGTTTTTGCATCTCCTCAGGGGTAATGTGGGAGTGAGTCACAAATTTATGTCCTGTTTATTGGCGCTCGTGCATACGCTTGCAGACAGTACCACACAAACCGGCGCATGTCCATATATTAAGTACATAAATCAGCTATTTTAATCAAGTGATGGAACATATTGAGTAAACCGGAACACTTTCTTGGCGGCTAGTATTGACTTCCTGCAAACAAAGCGCATATAATGCATTCGTATTCACTGATATATGCCAAAATCGTTTACATACTGTAATATCCGATTGAATACGCATTCAGCCGGCTTGTAATTCGAGAAAGCTAATCACAAAAAGGGCCATTGTAGAAATTACATGCCAGCCAGAGGTGTCACTTCCCTCGACGTTGCCCGACTAGCCGGCGTTTCGCAGTCGACGGTGTCGCGCGTGTTCAGCGCGGAGGATCGGGTATCCGAGGAGACGCGCGCCCGGGTGCTGGCGGCGGCCCAGAATCTCGGCTATCAGCCCAATGTTCTGGCCCGCAGTCTGACCACCCAGCAAAGCAACATCGTCGGCATCGTCACGCACATCAGCAATCCCTTCTATCCCTACATCATTGAAAAACTCACCCGCAAGCTCCAGGAGATGGGCCGGCAGACCCTGCTCTTTAGTGTAGAGCCAGACCAGGATGTGGATGAGATCCTGCCGCTTGTCCTCCAATACCGGGTGGACGCGCTGATCATTACCTCCGCCAGCCTGTCCTCGGAGATGGCCAGCCAGTGCGAGCGGCAAGGCACGCCGGTGGTGCTGTTCAATCGTTATGTCCCTGGCGCCAAGGTCAGCGCGGTGTGCTGCGACAATATCGAGGGCGGGCGGCTGGTGGCCAACTTGCTGTTGGATGCCGGCCACAAACGGCTGGCCCACATCGCCGGCCGCGCGCCCACCTCCACCAATCGCGACCGCGAGAAGGGCTTTGCGGATCGGCTGCGGGAGCGCGGCTACGGCACTTGGCTGCGCGATGAAAGCGACCATGCCTATCAGTCCGGCCGGGAGGCCGCGCAGCGCCTGTTCCGACGCCCGGACCGGCCCGATGCGATCTTCTGTGTCAGCGATGCCGTCGCCTTCGGGGCCATCGACGCCGCCCGCTATGACTGTGGCCTGCGCATTCCGGAGGACGTTTCGATCGTCGGCTTTGATGACCTGCCGACGGCGGCCTGGCCGGCCTATTCCGTCACCACCATTCGGGAGCCCGTCAACCGCATGGTCGACCTCACGCTCGAGCTCTTGGTGGAGCGCATTGAGCACCCCCAAGCTGAGCCCGTGCTGGAATTGCTGCCCGGCCAGGTGGTTAAGCGCACCTCGGCCCGGCTGGCGATTTGATCACTATGACGCCCGAGCATCCGCCCCTGGTCGCCGGCCAAAGGCCGGCCCGGCTTAGCCCGACCCCGCCCGCGCGCCCGGTTGCCCTGGATGTGGAAGATGCCCGCCTGTTGGAACTGGTTGACCCGGCGGCGGAACTGGAGCCGCTCGCCACGGGCTTTCAGTTTATCGAAGGCCCGGTCTGGCACCCGCTCCGCCAGGATCTGATCTTCAGCGACATCGCCGGCGATTGCCTGTACCGCTGGCGCCCGGCCGATGGCGTCACTGTCTTCCGCCGGCCAAGCCGGATGGCCAACGGCAATACCTACGACGCCCACGGCCGGCTGGTGACGTGCGAACACGCCGCCAGCCGCGTCACGCGGACCGAGCCGGATGGGTCGCTGACCGTCCTCGCCGCCCACTACAACGGACGCGAGCTGAACAGCCCCAATGACGTCGTGGTCCGCTCCGATGGCGCGATTTATTTCACCGATCCGAATTTCGGCCGGCGGCCCTCCCGGGTGGGCGTGCCCCGGCCCCAGCAGCAGCCCAGCCAGGCCGTCTTCCGGGTAGACCCGGCCTCGTTGGCGCTGACACGCTTGGCCGATGACTTCGGCCAGCCGAATGGGCTGTGCTTTTCACTGGACGAGCGCCAGCTGTACGTCAATGACTCGCCGCGCGGGCATATCCGCGTCTTTGAAGTGGAGGCCGGCGGCGGGCTGAGCGGCGGGCAGGTGTGGGCCGAAGTGCGGGGTGATGGGCCCGGCGTGCCCGATGGGTTGAAAGTGGATACGCGGGGCAACGTCTACTGCGCGGGGCCGGGCGGGCTGCACGTGTTCAGCCCGGAGGGCGCGCCGCTGGGCCGCGTGCGCGTGCCCGAGCAGGCCGCCAACTTCACCTGGGGGGAGGCGGACGGCCGCAGCCTGTTTATTGCGGCGTCGTCCACCTTGTACCGGCTGCGGGTCCGTGCGCCCGGCCGGCCGTTGTTTGCCGGATAAGACAAGGGCCGCTCACGCCCGGCAAGGTGAGTGAGCGGCCCGGTGCCAATCCAGGCGCGCGGTGCGCGCTCCAGATTGTCTGGCAGTATAGCATGGCTGGTTTGGCCGGCCGCTATCGGCCAGGATCTGGGGAGCGCACCGGCCTGGGCCGTGTTTAGCAGAGGAGGCTGCATTTAGGAGTTCGCCCACTGTGTTCTGCCCAGTCCGTTGACCGGCCGCTAACCATGTTCTTGCCATGCTATGGAGGATAGAAGAATGTCTAAGGCACGCACCCGAGCGCAATGGGCTCTGAGCCTCGTGCTCATCCTCAGCACGCTCCTCGCCGCCTGCGCCCCCACCGTGGTGACCCAGGTGGTCACGGCGCCCCCGCAGGTGGTGACCCAGGAAGTGGAAGTCACCGCGCCCCCGCAGGTCATCACCCAGCAAGTGGAAGTCACCGCCCAGCCTGGCCTCCTGCCTTACGGCCTGCTGCCCGGCAAGCCCTTCAATGGCACCAAGCTCAAGTTCCTGATCTGCTGCCAGTCGGCCGCCCAGTTCTTCCTGCTCAACCAGAAGAGCTTGGCGTTCACCGAACTGACCGGCATCGAAGTCGAGTGGGGCAACGTGCCCTTCGGCGAATTCCAGACCCTGACCCAGCAGGAAGGCGCCACCGGCGCCGGCGGCTGGGACCTGGTGACCTGGGTGGACGTCTGGGGCCCCGGCCTGTTTGACACCGTTGTGCCGCTGAATGAGCTGGCGGCCCGCGACGGCTATGACCTGACGGACTTCCCCGAAGCCTATCTGGCCCCCGGCCGCAACAAGGACGGCCAGCAGGTGGGCATCCCCTTCCGCGGCCACGCCTTCACCCTGTTCTATCGCAAGGACCTGTATGACCAGCTCGGCCTGAAGGTGCCCGCCACCTGGGGTGAGCTCGAAGCCAACGCCAAGGCGATCCAGGAAGCCAGCGACCTGGCCGGTCTGGCCCCCTACTACGGCGTCAGCGGCGGCCAGAACATGTTCCTGTGGCAGTCCCTGCTGTGGAGCAATGGCGGCGACCTGTTTGACGAGAACTGGAAGCCGATCTTCAACAACGAGGCCGGCGTCGAGGCCACCCAGCGCTACGTCGATTGGCTGATCGGCTCCGAGCCGATTGCGCCTCCCGGCGCCGTGGACTTCAACGAGCAGGCCGGCCAGAACGACCTGTCCCAGAATCGCTCGGCCCAGTTCATCGGCTGGTCCTGGATGTACGGCAACTTCATCAACCCGACCCTGGCCGTGACCGATGTCGTCGGCAATGTCGCCTTCGCGCCGGTGCCGGCCTGGGAAGGCAAAGGCCAGCCCGCCACCTACGGCTACATCTGGGAAGTGGGCATCTACAAGAACTCCCCGAACAAGGACGCCGCCTGGGAATACCTGAAGTGGCTGACCAACGCCGAGAATGAGAAGCGCGTGGCGCTCGACCGCACCGACGCCCGCTTCATCAACGTCGTGGTGGTCCACAAGTCCAACATGGCGGATCCGGAGATCAATGCGCTGTCCAATGGCCTGCAGCAGAACATGCTGGCCATTCTGGACAACGCCCGCTCGCTGCCGATGCTGCCGGAGTACCTGGAAATCCA
>JAEURL010000591.1 GCA_016789165.1 Anaerolineales bacterium
GAGGTCCAGCGGCTGCGCGCCGAGCACGCGGCCGGCCGCGCCGACCATGCCCGCCGGCTGATGGGCGTGCTGACCGCGCAGCTCTGGCACGCTCAATTCGCGGTGTGAGGGGAAAACAATGGGGCGGATCCGGGTACTGGCCTACAACGTGGATGGGGGTCGGGCTGAACGCCGGCCGGCGCTGGCCGCGGTGCTCGGCGCCGCCAACGCGGACGTGATCGCGCTGACCGAGGCCGACGACAGCGCCGTGGCCGCGGACCTGGGCCGGCTGCTGGGGCTCGGCCACGTCTGGGCCCAGGGCAGCGGAAACCGGCATGTGGCCGTGCTCAGCCGCTTCCCGATCTTGAGCTGGGAGAACCACACCCGGCCGCCGCTGACCCAGGCCGCTCTGGAAGTGCAGTTGGCCCTGCCCGACCAGAGCACGCTGGCCGTCTACGCGCTGCACCTGCTGCCTTACCTGCTGCTGCCGTTCGAGGTCCGGCGCTGGCAGGCCGTGGGCCGGCTGCTGGCCATCATCCAGGAGCGCCGGCCGGGCCCGCACCTGATCCTGGGCGACCTGAACGCCGTGGCGCCCGGCGACCGCGTGCTCCAGCGGCGCAACCCGGCCCGCATGCGCCGGCTGATGGCCCTGCAGTTCGGCCTGATCTTCCGGCTGGCGCTGCCGCGTCTGCTGCGCGCCGGCTACGTGGATTGTTTTCGGCGCTTGGCGCCCCAGGCCGATGGCTTCACGTGGATGCCCGGCAATCCCACCACGCGCTACGATTACATCCTGGCCGATGCGCAGCTGGCGCCCCGGCTGCGCGCCTGCCGGGTGGTGGACCAAGCGCCGGCCGTCGCCACCGCGTCCGATCATCTGCCCGTGCTGGCCGAGTTTGAATGGGCCTCCGCGCCAGCCGTGGCCGGCCACCCATGAGCGCCATCCCGCCTCCCCCGGACGATTTCTGGTCCCGGCGCTTGAATGCGCCCGCCCATCGGCAGACCTTTACGGCGCTGGACATGCTGGTGGAGGCGGCCGCCAACGAGGCCGGGCTGGCGGCCGCCGCCCGCCTCTCCGCCGCGCGCTTCGGGCACGATGCCGGCCGGGAGGTGGCGCCGGCCGCCCACCTCACCCAGGTCACCGCCGCCGGCCCGGCCGAGCCGGCGCCGGCCGATTGGCCGGAGCGCCTGCGCTACGCCGGCACCGGCGAGTGGATCTCGCTCTCCATCGGGGAGTGGGGCCACGGCGTCGGCCGGCTGGCGGACCGGCAAGCCTTCGCGGTGCTGGCCCCAGCGCTGGCCGCGCAGCCGCGCCTGGTCAGCCGCTACCTGATCGACCACTACGTGCTCAACTTCCTGTTCCGCGATTGGGCCATGCTGCACGCCTCGGTCCTGCTGGACGCGGCCGGCCGGACGCTGCTGGCGCTCGTCGGCGACCACAACACCGGCAAATCCACCACCGCCCTGCGGCTGCTGCGGGCCGGCTGGCGCTTTCTGGCCGACGGCATGCTCCTGTTTCAGCCGCGCGGCGGCGGCCTGGCCTGCAGCGGCTACCCGCTGGGCGAGGTCAAACTGCGCGACGACGTCCTGGCCGCCTTCCCGGAATACGCCGGTGAGCGGGAGCAGCGCAAGACCGTGGTCGATCTGCGGGCCGCGCATCGCGAGCGCGTCGTGGAGGCCGTGGTGACGCCGGCCGCCCTTCAGCTCTGTTTCGTCCAGCGCGGCGACGGCCCGCGCACCGCGCTCGCGCCGCTGGCCGGGGAGGAGGCGCGCCAGGCCGTGGCCGCCTACACCGTTTACTGGGATGAGCCCCAGCGCCTGCGGGCCAACAGCCGCGCGCTGGAACAACTGCTGGAGACGGCCCGCTGCCACACCCTGCGCCTGGGGGCCGACCCGGCCGGCCTGCTCGACACCCTGGAGACTCTGCGATGAAACGTCTTGGCCTGCTGCTGAGCCTGCTGCTGGCGAGCGCCTGCGCCTCGGCTCCGCCCACCCTCAGCCTGCCACCAACCGCCACCGTGGCGGCGCCCAGCGCCACCGGCGCGCCCGGCCCCGGCGCCCTCACCGCGCCGCCAGCCCCCACCGCCACCCTGGCGCCCGCGCCCACTAGCCCGCCGGCCGCCACGCCCACGCCCCCGGCGCCCGAGGATGTCACGGCCTGTCCCTTCACGGGCCTGCCCACTTCCCAGAGCCGGCTGGCGGCCCTGCGGCCGATCCTGGTGCAGATCGGCAATTCCAACCCGGAGCGGCCGCAGTCTGGGCTGGCTCAGGCGGACCTGGTCTTTGAGACTCTGTCCGAGGGCGGCATCACGCGCTTCTCGGCCATCTACTACTGTCAGGACGCGGCCGAGATCGCGGGCGTGCGCTCCGGCCGCCTGATCGATCTGCAGCTGGTGCCCATGTTCGACGCCATCTTTGTGCACGTCGGCGCCAGCCGGCCGGTGCTGGACCTGTTCGAGAAGGACCAGCGCATCCGCGCGAGCACGCTCGATTATTTCCGCAACCACCCCGGCTTCACCCAGCAGCCCGAAAAGCGCCGGCCGCCGTTTGACGTCTTCACCAGCACGGCCGCCCTGTGGGACGCCGCCCGCGAGCGCGGGATGCCGCTGCCAGGGAATCCGCCGCCGCAGCTCACTTTCGCGGCGGCCCCGCCGGCCGGCGGGCAGCCGGCGGCCACCGTCACCATCCGCCACCGCTCCAGCTACTGGGTGCGCTGGCAGTGGAATGCCAGCCTGGGCGTGTGGGAGCGCTACATCACCAACGACGCGGCCCCCGCCTCGGCCGCGCCGCACCTGGACGCCGCCACCGGCCAGACGCTGACGGCCAAGAACGTGCTCATCATTCGAGCCGTGCATCAGCAGACCGACATCATCGAGGACAGCAACGGGTCGCGCTCCATCGACGTCCAGCTGATCGGCTCGGGCGAGGCCGTGCTGCTGCGCGACGGCCAGCTCTACCCGGCCGCCTGGCAGCGCGCCCGGACGACCGATTGGTTCACGCTCACCCTGGCGGACGGCACGCCGCTGACCCTGGCGCCGGGCAACACCTACGTCCACTTTTATCCGACCGACAAGCCCCTGGACGTGACGGCCCCGTGAGCACTGCGCCGCCGGCCATCGCGGTCAGCGATCTGGCCCATGCTTATCCCGGCCGGGCTGGGCCGGTGCCGGCCTTGCGCGGCCTGACCCTGGCCGTCGCGCCGGGCGAGTTCTTCGGCCTGTTCGGGCCGAACGGCGCCGGCAAGACCACGTTCATCCGCATCCTGGCGACGCTGGTCACGCCCACCGCCGGCCGCGCCCGCGTGCTGGGCCTGGACGTCGCCGCCCAGCCGGCCCAGGTGCGCGCGCGCATCGGCCTGGTCTCCAGCAACGAGAATTCCTTCTACGGCCGGCTGACCGCGCGCCAGAACCTGGAGTTCTTCGCCGGCCTGCAGGGCCTGCGGCCGAGCGCCGCCCGGCTCCGCGCGGCGGAACTGCTGGACGTCTTCGGCCTGCGCGCCGCCGCCGATGCGCCGGCCCAGACCTTTTCCACCGGCATGCGCCAGCGGCTGAACGTGGCCCGCGCCCTGCTCCACGATCCGCCCGTGATCTTTCTGGACGAGCCCACCAAGGGCCTGGACGTGCTGGCGGCCGCGAACCTGCGCGCGCTGCTCAAGGACGAGCTGGTGGGCCGGCGCGGCAAGACGGTCCTGCTCACCACCCATGACCTGGCCGAGATGGAGCAGCTGTGCGGCCGCGTGGCCATCCTGGAGGCCGGCCGCCTGCGCGCCGCCGGCGCCCCCGCCGACCTGATCCGCGAGGCCAGCGCCAGCGTGATCTATCGCCTGGAGCTGGCCGAGCCCGCGCCGGCGCTGGCCGGGCAACTGGCCGGCCTGCCGGCCGTCGCCGCGGTCACCGCGGTCTCCGCCACCATCCTGGAGCTCACTCTGCGCGGCGCGCCCGGCCGCGAGCTGTGGGCGGCGCTGGCCGCCGCGGACGTCCCGGTCCAGCGCTTCGCGCCCAAGGACGACGGCCTGGTGACCGTCCTCAAGCAGGCCCAGCCCGCATGACCCGCCTGCTCGCCCTCACCCGCCGCGGCCTGCTGCACGCCGCCAGCTACCGGCTCAGCTTCTTCGGCAACTACCTGGGCGCGGCGCTGGTCCTGATCTTCTACCGCGTGCTGGCCGAGTTCTACGGCGCGGCCCAGCCGGCCGCGCTGGCCGCCTACGGCGGCGATTACTTCACCTTCCTGCTCATCGGCGGGGTGCTGGCGCGCTTCTTCAGCCTGGGCCTCAAGCAGTTTGCGCGCGAGCTGGAGCACGAGCTGACCGCCGGCACGCTGGAGCCGGTGCTGGCCACGGCCGCCCCGCCCACCCTGGCCCTGCTCGGGCCGGCGCTGTGGACGTTTCTGGAGGGCTTGTTGATCGCGGCCGCGCAGCTGGCGGCCGGCGCCCTGCTGCTGGGCGCCGACTTCTCGCGCGCGGATTGGCCGGCGGCGCTGGCGCTGGGCGCGCTGACGCTCCTGGCCCTCAGCGGCTGGGGCCTGCTGGCGGCCGCCTTCGTGCTGGTCTTCAAGCGCGCCGACCCGCTCAGCTGGCTGGCCGACGTCACGCTCTACATGTTCGCGGGCGTCTATTTCCCCATCCCGCTGCTGCCGGCCGTCCTGCGGCCCTTCGCCTACGCCCTGCCGCTCAGCCACGCGCTGGAGGGCCTGCGCCTGGCCCTGATGCGCGGCGAGCCGCTGGCCGGCCTGGGGCGCTACCTCCTGATCCTGCTGGCCTTCAGCGCGGCGCTGGTGCCGCTGGGGCTGTGGGCCCTCCGCGCCGGGCTGCGCCACGTGCGGCGCACCGGCAGCCTGGGGCACTATTGAGCCGCCATGCTCACCGTTGAGGCCGCCCGCCTGCTCACCGACTCGCTCCGGCTGGACGCCGCGCCGGAGGCCGCGGCCGGCCGCCTGCGGGCCGTGCCGGCGGACGAGTGGGGCCTCCTGCTCACTCACGCGGACCGGCACAGCCTGACACCCCTGCTGGGCGCGGTCTGGCGCACGGGTGAAGGTTGGGCGGCGCTGCCGGCCGCCGCGCAAGCGCGGCTGGATCGCGCCCACGCCGACAACGGCCGGCGCAACGCCCTCATCCGCCAGGAGCTGATCGAGATCACGGCCTTGCTGGAAAACGCCGCCGTCCCGGCGCTGGTGCTTAAGGGCTGGCCGCTGGCCGAGCGCCTGTACGCCGGCCCGGCCGAGCGCGTCTTGTACGATCACGATCTGCTGGTAGCGCCCGAGCGGGCCGCGGCCGGCCACGCCGCCCTGCGCGCGGCCGGCTTCACGCCGCTGCCGGCCAAGGACGAATGGGTGGCGAAGCACCTGCCGCCGCTGTGGCGCAACGACGGCTACCGCTGGGACGGCTACCTGTTTGACCCGCTCTACCCGCGCCCGGTGGAGCTGCACGTGCGCCTGTGGGAGGCCGGCTGGCGCGGCCTGCGGGTGCGGGACCTGGACGGGCTGTGGGCGCGCGCCCGGACCCGTCCGGTGGCCGGCCGTGCGCTGCGCGTGCTCGGCGACGAAGACACCCTCATCCACCTGGCCATGCACTTCGCCGGCCACCTGGTGGAGCGCGAGGCCCGGCTCAACCAGCTGCTCGACCTGGCGCGATTTCAGGCCGGCCCGCCGCTGGATTGGGACGCCGTCGTGCGCGGCTCCGCCCAGGCCGGCGTGGACCGCTTCGTCTTCGCCGCGCTGTGGCTGGCCCGCGCAATATTCGGCGCGCCGGCGCCGCCG
>JAEURL010000595.1 GCA_016789165.1 Anaerolineales bacterium
GGGTGTTCACTTTGGGCATCGTACCCAGAAGTGGCACCCGAAGATGAAGCCGTACATTTTCACCGAACGCAACGGCATCCACATTATCGACCTGCAGCAGACCGTGGCCGCGCTGGATACGGCCTACGGGCTGGTGCGCGATACGGTGGCCCGCGGTGGCACGCTGCTGTTCCTGGGCACCAAGCGCCAGGCGCAGGAGAGCATCCAGAAGGAAGCCGAGCGCTGCGGCATGCCGTACGTCAACCAGCGCTGGCTGGGCGGCACGCTCACCAACTGGCGCACCATCAAGCAGCAGATCGACGAGCTCAAGCGGCTGGAGGAGGGCAAAGCCACCGGCCAATTCGAGCGGCTGACCAAGAAAGAGCAGCTGATGATCGACCGGCGCATCATCAAGCTGCAGGACCGGCTGGGCGGTATCCGCAGCATGACCAAGCTGCCGGACCTGCTCTTCATCGTGGACGTGCGCCGCGAAGACACGGCCGTGCACGAGGCCAACATCCTGCGCCTGCCGGTCATCGCCCTGGTGGACACCAACTGCGATCCGGGCGGCGTGGACTACGTCATCCCCTCCAACGACGACGCCATCCGTGCCATCAAGCTGATGGCGGCCAAGATCGCGGACGCCGCGCTGGAAGGCGCCGCGCAGCGCAAGGACGAGCCGGCGGCGGCGGCGGCCGAAGAGGCCTACCGCGAGAGCGGCGAGAAGGACGAGGACCTGCTGGGGCCGGCCACGCTGGCCAAGATGGGCTCCGGCGAGTTGAGCTTTGACGAGGCCGCCGGCCAGGCGCCGGCCGCCCAGAGTGAGTAAAGGACCATGGAGATTTCCGCCCAGATGGTGAAGGACCTGCGCGAGGCCACCGGCGCCGGGGTCCTGGATTGCCGCAAAGCGCTGCTGGAACACGGCGGCGATTTCGAGAAAGCCGTGGCTTACCTGCGCGAGAAGGGCCTGGCCGCCGCCGCCAAGAAGTCCGGCCGCGAGGCCAAGGAAGGCAAGCTGGAGCTGTACAGCCACGCCGGCGGGCGCGTCGGCGTGATCGTGGAAGTCAACTGCGAGACGGACTTTGTCGCCCGCACCGAGCAGTTCCAGGTCTTTGCCCATGACCTGGCCCTGCACATCGCCGCCAACTCGCCGCGCTACCTGGATACCGCCGACGTGCCGGCCGCGGTGCTGGAGGCTGAGAAGGCCATCGCCCGCGCCCGCGCCAAGGAAGAGGGCAAGCCCGAGAAGATCTGGGACAAGATCATCGAAGGCCGGCTGGAGAAGTTCTACCAGGAGACCTGCCTGTTCAAGCAGCCCTTCGTCAAAGACGAGACGGTCACCGTGGCCGAGCTGCTGAAACGGACCATCGCCGCCATCGGCGAGAACATCATCATCCGGCGCTTCGCGCGCTGGGAGCTGGGGGAAGCCCTAGACTGACGGCCCCGCCAACGGGTGACTGTGCCACCGCCAGTCACCCGTTTTTTTTGCACCCCGCCGCCGGCCGCCGGCCGGGGACGGGCAAGGAGAGCTCATGGCAGCCCCTACCTATCGCCGCATCCTGCTCAAACTAGGCGGGGAAGCCCTGGCCGGCATCGGCGGGCTGGGCATCAACCCGGACAACGCCGAGGAGATCGCGGCCAAAGTCAAACAGGTCAAGGACCTGGGGGTCGAGGTGGCCCTGGTGATCGGCGGCGGCAACCTGTGGCGCGGCCGGGAGGGCCTGCAGCACGGCATGGAGCGCGCCACCGCCGATTACATCGGCATGATCGGCACGGTGATGAACGCCCTGGCCCTGCAGGACGCCCTGGAGCGCGCCGGTGTGTTCACGCGCGTCCAGACCGCCATCGAGATGCGGGCCGTGGCCGAGCCCTATATCCGCCGGCGGGCCATCCGGCACCTGGAGAAAGGCCGCGTGGTGATCTTCGCCGCCGGCACCGGCAACCCTTACTTCACCACGGACTCGGCCGCCGCGCTGCGCGCTATGGAGATCGACGCCGACGTGATGGTGAAGGCCACCAAGGTGGACGGCGTCTATGATGACGATCCCAAGCTCAACCCGCAGGCCCAGAAGTTCGAGACCCTGCCCTACATCGAGGCCCTCAACCGGCGGCTGAAGGTGCTGGACAGCACCGCCATCAGCCTGTGCATGGACAACAACCTGCCGATCCTGGTCCTCAACCTGTGGGAGGGCGATGCCCTGGCGCGGGCGGTCCAGGGCGAAAAAGTCGGGACCATCATCGGCCGGTGACGGGCGGCCGCCGCCAACGCGGCGCCGCCGCGCCCTTGCCACCGCCGCCGCAGGCGGGTATGCTTAGGGCAATCTCCCCATTCAATCGCAAAGAAACGCCTATGGTCAAAGACGCCTTGCAAGACGCCGAAGGACGCATGAAGGGCGCCCTGACGGCTCTGGAAGAAACCCTGACCGGCATCCGCACCGGCCGCGCCTCGCCGGCGCTGATTGAGAAGCTGCCGATCGAGTACTACGGCACGCCCACGCCGCTCCAGCAGCTGGCCACCATCAGCGTCCCGGAGCCGCGCCAGCTGCTGATCAAGCCGTTTGACGCCACGTCGCTCAAGAATATCGAGCGGGCCATCCTGGGCTCCGATCTGGGCCTGACGCCGGCCAACGACGGCAAGGTCATCCGCCTCAACCTGCCGCCGCTGACCGAGGAGCGCCGGCGCGATCTGACCAAGGTCGTCCACCACCGCCTGGAGGAGGCGCGCGTGGCCATCCGCAACGTGCGCCGCGGCTCCCACGACGACCTGCGTGAGTTCGAGAAGGAGAAGCTGATCTCCGAGGACGAACTGAAGCGCGGCGAGGCCGAACTGCAGAAGCTGACCGACAAGTACGTCGCCCGCGTGGACGAGGTCGGCGCGCGCAAAGAGGCCGAGATCAAAGAAATCTGAACCTACGCCATGGCCACTGACCCCAAGCCGTTGCCCCTCGAGCGCATCCCGCAGCATGTCGGCATCATTATGGACGGCAACGGCCGCTGGGCCATCTCCCGCGGCCTGCCCCGGCTGGCCGGCCACCGCGCCGGCGTGGAAAACCTGCGCCGGATCATCTCCGCCTGCGTCGAGTTCGGCGTCAAGCACCTGACCATCTACGCCTTCTCCACCGAGAACTGGGGCCGCCCGCCCGAGGAAGTGAAGGGCCTGCTGTTCATCCTGGACGAGGTCCTGGACCGCGAGCTGGCCGAGCTCCACAAGGAGGGCGTTCAGTTGCGGCACATCGGCTGGCTGGAAGGTTTAGCGCCCTCCACCCAGAAGAAGGTGCTGCAGGCCGTCGAGCTCACCCGCCACAACACCCGGCTGGTGCTGAACGTGGCCTTCAACTACGGCGGCCGGGCCGAGATCATCCACGCCATCCGCCAGATGCTGGCGGACGGCGTGACGCCGGACCAGGTGACCGAGGACGTGGTCAACCGCTACCTCTACACGGCCGGCCAGCCCGACCCAGACCTGATCATCCGCACCGCCGGCGAACTGCGCGTGTCCAACTTCCTGCTCTGGCAGGCCGCCTACGCCGAGTACTACGCCGCCGACGTCTTCTGGCCGGACTTCGACAAGGCCCAGTTCCGCCGCGCCCTGGAGCAATTCGCCGGCCGCGAGCGCCGCTTCGGGTTGACCTCCGCCCAAATCGCCTCCAGTTGAGCCGGCCCGGATGCTGCTGGACCGCCTGGCCATCGTCGTCCCGCTGATCCCCCTGGCCGTCTGGGTGGTCTATCTGGGCGGACCGGTCTACAGCGTCCTGGTGCTGGCCCTGCTGGCCGTGGCGGCCCGCGAGTATGCGCGGCTGTTTCGGGCCGGCGGCGGCCGCCCGGCCCGCGGCCTGCTGGTGGTGGGCGTGCCCCTCATCGCCGGCGCCCGCTGGCTGCCGGGGCTGGAGCCGGGCTGGGTGCTGGCCGCCGCGCTGGTGGCGGCCCTGCTCTGGCATCAGGTGGATTTCGAGCGCGGCGCGCCGGCCTCCGGCACCGATTTCGTCATCACCATTGGCGGCCTGGTTTACCTGGGCTGGATGGGCGGCTATTTCCTGGCGCTGCGCGCCCTGCCGGACGGCCTGTGGTGGTCGGCCATCCTGTTCAGCGGCATCTGGCTCGCCGACAGCGCGGCCTTTTTCGCCGGCCGGGTCTTCGGCCGGCACCACCTGGCGCCCCGCCTCAGCCCGAAGAAGACCTGGGAGGGCTACGCCGGGGGCGTGCTGGGCGGCGGGCTGGGCGCGGCCCTGCTGGCGCTGGTTTGGCGGCTGGGCGCCGGGCCGGACAGCCTGATCAACTGGCCAGCCGGGCTGGCGCTGGGCGCGCTGGCCGGGCTGATCGGACCCATCGGCGACCTGGGCATCTCCATGCTCAAGCGCCAGACCGGCGTCAAAGATTCCGGCCACGTGCTGGCCGGCCATGGGGGCGTGCTGGACCGCATCGACTCCTGGCTGATCGCCCTGCCCGTGGGCTATTTTGCCGTGCTGCTCCTGACCGGCTGGCTGCGCTGATCATCCCGCTGCGCGTGGCGCGGCGTCGTCCCATCCCTCGGAGGAAACATGAGCGAGAAACCCGATCGCAATCTGGCGCTGGAGTTGGTCCGCGTGACGGAGGCGGCCGCGCTGGCGGCCGGCCGCTACATGGGCCGCAACGACAAGGAGGGCGGCGACAAGGCCGCCGTGGACGCCATGCGGCTGGTCCTCAACACCGTGGAGATGGACGGCATCATCGTCATCGGCGAGGGCGAGAAGGACGAGGCCCCGATGCTGTTCAACGGCGAGAAGCTGGGCGCCGGCGTCCCGCCGCAGGTGGACATCGCCGTCGACCCGATTGACGGCACCCGCCTGCTGGCCCTCGGGCGCCAGAACTCGCTCTCCACCGTGGCCATGGCCGACCGCGGCAGCATGTTCAACCCCGGCCCAATCGTGTACATGGACAAGATCGCGGTCGGCCCGGGCGCCAAGGGCGCGGTGGACCTGGAGGTCTCGCCGACCGTCAACCTGCGCAGCGTGGCGCGCGCGCTGGGCAAGGAGATCCGCGACCTGACCGTGGTGGTGCTGGACCGGCCGCGCCACGACAAACTGATCGCCGAGATCCGCAAAGCCGGCGCCCGCATCCGCCTGATCACCGACGGCGACGTGGCCGGCGCGCTGATGACGGCCTGGCCGGAATCCGGCGTGGACATGCTGATGGGCGTGGGCGGCTCGCCGGAGGGCGTGATCTCGGCCTGCGCGCTGATGTGCATGGGCGGCGAGATCCAGGCCAAGCTCTACCCGCGCAACGACGACGAGGCCCGCCGGGCGCGCGACATGGGCTTCAACCTGGACCAGGTGCTGGGCCTGGAAGACCTGGTGCGCTCGGACAACGTCTTCTTCGCCGCCACCGGCATCACCGACGGCGAACTGTTGGACGGCGTCAAATACTACCCGGACGGCGCGCGCACCCACTCCCTGGTGATGCGCTCCAAATCCGGCACGGTGCGCGAGATCGTCTCGCGCCACCGCTGGAACAAGCTCATGCAGCTCAGCGAGGTGCCCTACTAAAGGGCGGCCGGCCGCTGGCGAGGGCGCCCAGCCCGGTTCCGGCTGCGCCGGGCCGGCCGGGGGTCCTCGCCAGCGGATAATTGACGCTCGCCGGGCGGGATGCTATAATCTGCCCTGGAACGCCCCGCGAGTTTTGAACGGCCTCATTGACTTCAAATCGCATAGAGAGTGCACGTCTTCCAGCCAAACGGGTGTCTTGAACAGCACGGCGCGCTAAGCGCTTTCGGGCGTTGACCCGGCCTATCCCCCTCTAGCAGGCATCTTCGATGGACATCAGCGAATTACAATCAAAAACTCTGGGCGAGTTGCGCACCACGGCGCGCCAGTGGGACATCCCCGGCTATAGCAAGCTCAAGAAAGACGACCTGATCCTGCGCCTGCTGCGCGCCAACGCCGAAAAACAGGGCCTGGAGCTGCGCGGCGGCGTGCTGGAGATCGTCGAGGACGGCATCGGCTTCCTGCGCGCCGAGCACTATCTGCCGGGGCCGGAAGACATCTACGTCTCGCAATCCCAGATCCGGCGCTTTGGCCTGCGCACCGGCGACATGGTCATCGGCCAGGTGCGCGCCCCCAAGGACTCGGAGAAGTACTTCGGCCTGCTGCGCGTGGAGACCGTCAACGGGCTGGACCCGGAGACCGCCAAGCGCCGGCCGGCCTTTGAATCGCTCACCCCGATCTTCCCCGACCGGCGCTTTGACCTGGAGACCAACAAGCACATCCTGAGCACCCGCCTGCTCAACCTGATCGCCCCGATCGGCATGGGCCAGCGCGGGCTGATCGTCTCGCCGCCCAAGGCCGGCAAGACCACGGTGCTCAAGGAAGTGGCCAACGCCATCAGCCAGAACTACCCCGAAGTGCACCTGATGGTGGCCCTGATCGGCGAGCGCCCGGAAGAAGTGACCGATATGGACCGCTCGGTGGACGCCGAGGTGATCGCCTCCACCTTCGATGAGCCGGTCACCTCGCACGTGCGCGTGGCCGAAATGGCCCTGGAGCGCGCCAAGCGCCTGGTGGAGGGCGGCCGCGACGTGGCCATCCTGCTGGACTCGCTCACCCGCCTGGCCCGCGCCTACAACCTGGTGGTCAACCCGTCCGGCCGCACGCTGTCCGGCGGCCTGGACCCGGCCGCGCTTTACCCGCCCAAGAAGATCTTCGGCGCGGCGCGCAACCTGGAGGAGGGCGGCTCGCTGACCATCGTGGCCACCTGCCTGGTGGACACCGGCTCGCGCATGGACGACGTGGTCTACGAGGAGTTCAAGGGCACGGGCAACATGGAACTGCACCTCTCCCGCAAGCTGCAGGAGCGGCGCATCTTCCCGGCTTACGACATCGAGCGCTCGTCCACCCGGCGCGAGGAGCTGCTGCTGGGGCCCGATATCACCCCGCGCGTCTGGCTGCTGCGCCGCATGTTCGGCCAGATGGTTTCCCCGCCGCCGAACGGCGCCGGCCTGGATCTGACCAACGCCACCGAGGCCGTGCTGGACAACCTGCGCCAGACCGACAACAACATGGATTTTCTGGAGACGCTCGGCAAGAACGGCCGCTGACCGCGGCCGGCCACGGCGCATCAAAAGCGGAGGCTCACGGCCTCCGCTTTTTTGTTCCCGCCTTAGGGCGTCAGGTAGATGGTGTAGGCGGGGTTGGCCTGATTGCACGCCCAAGGGCCCGGCGTCAACGCCAGGTCGTGCGGGTGCTCGGTGACGATATAGCCGGCCGAGTAGCGCTGGGCGATGCGCACCAGGTCGTCCGTGGTCAGCGTGCGGTACGCGGCGCGCGTGATGGCGGCGTTCTCAAAGTAGTTGCCCGCGAACTTGGCCATGGCGCCCGGCGCCACCTGCTCGAAGCGCTCCAGCCAGGCGTCATAGTAGCGCGGCGCCAGGGCGATCATCAGCAGCTCGGCGTGCGAGACCACCGTGGAGCGCTCCGAAAAGGTGCGCCACTCGGAGCCGTAGATGCCCCACTTTTCCGGCGGCGTGACGAACAGCGCGTCCACGGGGGTGTTGTCGCGCGCGCAGCGCTGGAGGTCTTCCCAGGCCGTCTGCGGCCCGAAGGGATGCAGGCCGGGCGCCCACAAGCCGAGCGGCACGGCCACGGCCAGGGTGAGCGCAAAGGCGCCCAGGAAGGTGGCGGCCGCCACGACTGACCGCCAGCGGAAGGCGGCCAGGCCGCGCTGGACGCCGAGCACGGCCAGCGGCGCCAGCGGCATGGGCGAGAAGATATAGCTGGCCGTCAGCCAGCCCAGGTCGCCGGCGGCGCCGGGTTCGGCCTCCCAGCGCCGAGCCAGGTAATGCCCGAAATACAGGTAGCCAAAGACCAGGGCGAAGGCGCCGGCACGGATGATCTGCAGCTGGTTCAGCAGGTCGATGGGGTAGACCAGCACGGTGACGGCCTGCACCAGCAGGATCACGATGACGGCCCAGATGAAGTGGGCCACCGTGCCCTCGTGTTCGGGCGCCGGCGCGGACCGCCGGCCCACCCAGTACAGCCCGAGCGTGCCCAGGCCGGCCAGCGTGATCAGGTTGATGTGCAGATAGGGGGCCACCAGCGCGAACAGGTTCATCAGGAAGCCGCGCGAGACCGCGTCAAACCAGGCCGGGTTGACGGGCGCGGTCAGGGCCGGGCTGGTGAGGCGCCAGATCAGCACGGGCGCGGCGCCGAGCAGGAACACCGGCCCGCCCAGCGCCAGCCAGCGCCAGCCGCCGGCGCGCCAGCGCAGGAGCGCGTCCAGGCCGAACATCGCCAGCACGAAATTGACGGTGATGATGTGGATGTTGAAGAGCAGGCCCAGCACGGCGAAGGCCCACACCCGCCGGCCGCGCAGGTACAGCAGGACGGCCGCCAGGGCCACCGGCAGCGCGAAGGTCCGGTTGAGCAGGCTGAACTCGAAGACCGGGAAGCCCGCGAAGCCCAGGTGCGGCATGAAGAAGGCCAGGCTGCTCAACAGCGCCGCCAGCGGGCTGTGGAACAGCTCCAGGCTCACGGCCCACAGCACCCAGAAGGTGGCGTAGGTGACCAGCACGTGGCCGGCCAGCAGCGCCCACTGCAGCAGGCGGGTATCCAGCGGGTCCAGCTGGACCAGCGGCACGAACGCGCGCCAGAAGTACGAGAAGCTCTCGAAGCGCATCTCGATGAAGCTGTCGTTGGGATAGAGCGCCGGGTTGGCGTATTTCTTGAGGTATGGGATGTGGGCGAACTGGTCAAAGGTGCCGAAGTGGTAGCCGATGACCAGGATGGCGGCCGCGGTGACGGCCAAGAAGAAGAGATGGCGCTCCAGCGGGCGGGCCGCCAGGCGACGGGCAAACGTGTTCAGCACTGGTTTGAGCTCCTCGGACAGCGGCCGGCAGGCCGCCAGGCGGGTCAGGCGATTGGCACGAAGGAGGATTGTAATCAAGAACGCGGGAACCGGGAACGGCCGGGTTGCGGCGCCGGCCGGCTGGGCTACAATTGGTGTTAGCCTGACACCAACAACCCATGGATACCTCCCACCCGCTGCCCCCGGACGCCGAACGCCCGCTCCTGGCCGTCGACGTCGTCATCTTCAGCCTGCGCCAGCGCGATCTGCAGCTGCTGCTTGTGCGGCGCCGTTACCCGCCCTTCAAAGGCCGCTGGGCGATCCCCGGCGGCTTCGTGCACGTGGCTGAATCGCTGGAGCAGGCCGCCCGCCGCGAGCTGGAGGAGGAGACGGGCGTCCATGCCGTCTACCTCGAGCAGCTCTACACGTTCGGCGAGCCGCGCCGCGACCCGCGCGGGCGCGTCATCTCGGTCGCCTACGTGGCCCTGGTGCCGGCGGACGTGACCGCGCGGGCCGGCGACGACGCCGCCCAGGCGGACTGGCACTCGGCCCACGCCCTGCCGGCCCTGGCCTTTGACCATGCCGAGATCGTCCAGTACGCGCTCCAGCGCCTGCGTTACAAGCTGGAGTACACGGCCGTCGGCTTTGAGCTGCTGCCGCACGAGTTCACGCTCAGCGAGCTGCAGGCCGCTTACGAAACGGTCCTGGGCGAGCGGCTGGACAAGCGCAATTTCCGGCGGCGCCTCCTGGAAGCCGGTATTCTGGAGGAGACCGAGCGCTACCGCGAGGGCGAGAGCCAGGGCCGGCCGGCGCGCCTGTACCGCTACCGGCGCGACGCCGTCACCGAGGTCAAGGCCCGGCGCCTGTTCCCGTGAGCGGCTGGCCCGTTGGTCCCGGAGGCTTGACAAACCGGCCGG
Organism: Anaerolineales bacterium; assembly: GCA_016789165.1. Taxonomy (GTDB): domain Bacteria; phylum Chloroflexota; class Anaerolineae; order Anaerolineales; family UBA6663; genus SpSt-583. The sequence goes on from JAEURL010000595.1 coordinate 9,711, forward strand.
ATGCGCTATACTTCGTGTAAGATAAACACTAAAGGCGTTCGCGCCTTTGATTTTTGGGTCGAATTAGTGTAACCCGTACACCAAAAAGGAGCCTGTATGGACGCCGCCACCCTGATCCGCAACAGCGAACCCTTTCTGCGCTATCTCGTGGACTGGGAAGCCGGCCTGCCGACCCTGGCGCTGAGCGAGGCGGTGCGCGACCCGGCCCGCACGGCCGTGGTCTCGGTGGATGTGATCAACGGCTTCTGCCACGCCGGCCCGCTCGCCTCGCCGCGCGTCCAGGCCATCATCGGCCCCATCGTGCGGCTGTTCGAGCGCGCCCACGCCGCCGGCGTCCGCCACTTCCTCCTCACCCAGGACACCCACGACCCGCAGGCCGTGGAGTTCGGCCAGTATCCGCCGCACTGCATCCGCGGCACCGCCGAGTCCGAAACGGTGCCGGAGTTCCGGGCCCTGCCCTTCTTCGACCAGCTGCAGGTCTTCCCCAAGAACTCCATCAGCTCCACCATCGGCACCGGCTTCAGCCAGTGGCTGGAGGCCCACCCCGAGGTGGACACCTTCCTCACGGTCGGCGACTGCACCGACCTGTGCACCTACCAGCTGGCCATGGCCCTGCGGCTGCGCGCCAACGCCGGCCAGCTGGCCCAGCGCATCCTGCTGCCGGCCGACTGCGTGGACACCTACCACCTGGACGTGGCCACGGCCCGGCAGATCGGGGCGCTGCCGCACGAGGGCGACCTGCTGCACCTGGTCTTCCTGTACAGCCTGCAGCTGAATGGCGTGAACGTGGTGCGCGCCATCCGCTGAAAGGAGGCGAACGTGGAAACCCTGCTGACGATCGCGGCCGCCGGCCTGGCCCTGTACGCGGTCTATCTGCACCTGCAGCTCTACATCAGCCGGCGGATCATCAGCGCGCTGCAAGAAACCACGGTGACGGCCGAGCCAACCCGCCCCTTCGACGCCCGGCCGGCCCTGGCCGTTCTCGGCCTGCTGATCCTGGCCGCCGGCGCCGTGCTGAACTGGGCCGGCTGACCATGGCCGCCCTGCCGCGTCCCTTCCCTAACTGCTATTGGGTGGAGCCCGGCCGCCTGCTGGCCGGCGAGTATCCCGGCGCCCGCGATGAGGCCGGCGCCCGGCCCCGGCTGGCCGCCCTGCTGGAGGCCGGCCTGACCGATTTTGTAGACCTGACCAGCCTGGATGACCCGCTCCGGCCCTACGCGGCCCTGCTGCAGGCCGAGGCCGCCGCGCGCGGCCTGGCCGCCCGCTACACCCGGCTGGCCATCCCCGACATGGACGTGCCGGCCTCGCCCGCCCACATGCGCCGCATCCTGGACACGCTCGACGAGGTCCACGCCGCCGGCCGCAGCGCCTACCTGCACTGCTGGGGCGGCATCGGCCGCACCGGGACGGTGGTGGGCTGCTACCTGGTGCGGCGCGGCCTGGCCGGCCAGGCGGCCCTGGACCAATTGGCAGCCTGGTGGCGGACCGTCCCCAAATCGCTCAGCTATCCCCGCTCACCGCAGACCGACGAGCAGCTGGCCTATGTGCGCGGCTGGCGCGAGCCGGCCGAGTGATGCCGCCAGCCCGGTGCGCCAGCGGCTGGCGTGAGCCGGCCGAGTGATGCCGCCAGCCCGGTGCGCCAGCGGCTAGTAGGCGCCGGCCGCCTGACCGCCGCCCAGCGGCGGGATGCGGTTACAATCCC
>JAEURL010000615.1 GCA_016789165.1 Anaerolineales bacterium
GTCCTGGCCGGCGATTGGGCCAGGGGCTGGCAGCTCGGCGTCCAGCCCTTCCTGCTGGCGGACACCGCCAAGGCCGTCATCGCCGTGCTGGCCGCCGAGGGCGCGCGGGCGGCCGTCGAGCGGGCCCGCCGGCCGCAGGACGCTTGAGCGCGGCATGCTCACCGACGAACGGCTGCGCGCCGCGCTGGCCGGGGCGCTGGCCCAGACAGACCTGCCCCTGCCCGGGCGGGCGGCCGGCAAGGTGCGCGAGTGGTACGCGCTGGGGGCCGGCCGCCGGCTGATCGTCACCACCGACCGGCTCTCCGCCTTCGACCACATCCTGGCCCGCGTGCCCTACAAGGGCCAGGTGCTCAACCAGCTCTCGGCCTGGTGGTTCGGCCAGACCCAGGCCCTGATCCCCAATCACCTGCTCGCCCTGCCGGACCCCAATGCCGCCGTGGTGGAGGTGGTTGAGCCGTTTCCGGTGGAGGTGATCGTCCGCGGCTACATCACGGGCGTCACCGGCACGGCCCTGTGGCGGCGCTACGAGCTGGGCGAGCGCACGATCTACGGCTACCGCTTCCCGGACGGCCTGCGCAAGAACCAGGCCTTGCCGGCGCCGATCCTCACGCCCACCACCAAGGGCGGGCCCACCGGGCATGACGAACGCCTGACCTGCGCCGAGGTGGTGACGCGCGGCCTGCTGGACGCCGGCACCTGGGAGGCCGTGCAGGCGGCGGCCCTGGCCGTCTTCGGCCTCGGCCAGGCGCGCGCGGCCCAGGCCGGCCTGATCCTGGTGGACACCAAGTACGAGTTCGGCCGCGCCGCCGACGGGCGCGTGCTGCTGATCGACGAAGTGCACACGCCCGACTCGTCGCGCTTCTGGAAGGCGGCCGGCTACGCCGAGCGCTGCGCGGCCGGCCAGGAGCCCGAGAACTTCGACAAGGAGTTCGTGCGGCTGGCCTACGCCGAGCGCGGCTACCGCGGCGAGGGCGCGCCGCCGGCCATGCCGGATGACCTGTGGCTCGCGGCCGCCCGGCGCTACATCACCATCTACGAAGCCCTCACCGGCCAGCCGTTTGAGCCGGGGGAGTATCCCGTTGAACCGCGCCTGCTGCGCAATCTGCAGGGCCTCGTCAGCCGGGATCGGTAAATCGTAATTGTCTGATCACCCCTCACCAATGCAACCCCTCGTCGGCCTGATCATGGGCTCCAAATCCGATTGGGAGACCCTGCAGCACACCGCGCAGACCCTGGAGCAGCTCGGCGTGCCGCACGAGGTGCGCGTGGTCTCGGCCCACCGTACGCCGGATCTGCTTTTCGAGTACGCGGGCTCGGCCGAAGCGCGCGGCCTGGAGGTCCTCATCGCCGGGGCCGGCGGCGCCGCCCACCTGCCCGGCATGGCCGCGGCCAAAACCAACCTGCCGGTGCTGGGCGTCCCGGTGGAGTCCAAGGCCCTGCACGGCCTGGACTCGCTGTTGTCCATCGTGCAGATGCCGGCCGGCGTGCCGGTGGGGACCCTGGCCATCGGCCGCGCCGGCGCCATCAATGCCGCCTTGCTGGCCACGGCCATCCTGGCCAACAAACATCCAGAATTCCGGACCGCCCTGCGGCGTTTCCGCGATGAGCAGACCCAGGCCGTCCTGGGCCACCCCGACCCGCGCGAAACCTGAGCACCCCCACCCGTTGCCATGCCCCTCACCCTTGGCGTCCTCGGCGCCGGTCAGCTCGGCCGCATGCTGGCGTTGGCCGGCTACCCGCTGGGCCTGCGCTTCCGCTTTCTGGACCCGGCGCCGGAGGCGCCGGCCGGCCAATTGGCCGAACACCTGGCCGCCGAGTACACGGATGAACGCGCCTGGGCCGCCTTCGCCGACGGGCTGGCGGCCATCACCTACGAATTTGAAAACGTGCCGGTGACGGCGGCCCGCGCCCTGGCCGAACGCGTGCCGGTCTATCCGCCCCCGGCCGCTTTGGAGGCCGCCCAGGACCGGCTGAGCGAGAAGCGGCTTTTTCAGGAATTGGGCTTGCCGACGCCGGCCTGCGCGCCGGTGGCGACCCGCGCCGAGCTGGAGGCCGCCCTGGCGGCGCTTGGCTGGCCGGCCGTGCTGAAAACGCGGCGCCTGGGCTACGATGGCAAAGGCCAGGCGCTGCTGCGCGCCCCCGCGGACGTGGAGCCGGCCTGGCGGGCGCTGGCCGGCGTCCCCCTGATCCTGGAGGCCTTCATCCCCTTCGAACGCGAGCTCTCGCTCCTGGCGGTGCGCGGCCGCAGCGGGGAGACGGCCTTTTACCCGCTGGTCGAGACTCATCATCGCGACGGGATCCTGCGCCTGTCGGTGGTGGTCCCCGGCGCCACGGCCTCGGCTGACCAGCGCCAGGCCGAAGACTACGCCGCCCGCGTCCTGCGCCGGCTCGACTACGTCGGCGTGCTGGCCATCGAGTTCTTCCAGCACAACGGCCGGCTGCTGGCCAACGAGATGGCGCCGCGCGTGCACAACTCCGGGCACTGGACCATCGAAGGCGCGCTGACCAGCCAGTTCGAGAACCACCTGCGCGCGGTCCTGGGCTGGCCGCTGGGGGCCGCCGCCGCGCGCGGCCCGGCCGCCATGCTCAACCTGATCGGCGATACGCCCGCGCCGGAGGCCGTGCTGCGCGTCCCCGGCGCGCACCTGCACCTGTACGGCAAAGCCCCGCGCCCCGGCCGCAAGCTCGGCCATCTCACGGTCTGCGCCGAGACGCCGGAGGCGCTGGCCGAGCGGCTGGCGGTCCTGCGCCCGCTGGCCGGCTTCCCCGCTGAATTACAATAGATGGACCACATGGCCAATCACCTGAACGACTCGGATCACCCGCGCCACGAGTGCGGGGTCATCGGCATTTACGCGCCGCGGGAGGACGTGGCGCGCATGGCCTTCTTCGGCCTGTACGCCCTGCAGCACCGCGGCCAGGAGGCGGCCGGCATCGCCGTCGCCGACGGCCGGACCATCCGCCTGCACAAGGATGTGGGCCTGGTCGCCCAGGTGTTCACCCCGCACAACCTGGCCCCGCTGCAGGGCCACTACGCCATCGGCCACACCCGCTATTCCACCACCGGCTCGTCCAACGCCCGCAACGCCCAGCCCTTCCTGATCGAGACCCGGCACGGCCCGGTGGCCGTGGCCCACAACGGCAACCTGGTCAACGCCGGCGAGCTGCGCCGCGACCTGCTGGAGCGCGGCATCGGCCTCTCCACCAGCTCGGACAGCGAAGTGATCACCATGATGCTGGCCGGCGCGGCCGGCGAGACCTGGGAGGAGCGCCTGCAGACCGTCATGCCGCGCTGGCGCGGGGCCTACTGTCTGACCATTCTGACGCGTGACGGGGTGCTGGCCGTGCGCGACCCGTGGGGCTTCCACCCGCTCAGCGTGGGCCGGCTGCCCGGCGGCGGGCACGCGGCCGCCTCCGAGACCGGCGCCCTGCGCACCCTGGGCTGCGAGGCCATCCGCGAGGTCAAACCGGGCGAGATCGTCACCCTCAGCAACTCCGCCCTGCGCGTGCGCCAGGCCCTGCCGCCGGCCCCGGCGCTGGCCCGCTGCACGTTCGAGCACATCTACTTCTCGCGGCCGGACAGCGTCTGGGACGGCCTGACCGTCCAGAACGTGCGCGTGCGCCTGGGCGAAGCGCTGGCCGAAGAAGCGCCCGTGGACGCGGACCTGGTCATCCCGGTGCCGGATTCATCCACGCCGGCCGCCATCGGCTACGCCCGCGCCGCCGGCCTGCCCTACAACGACGGCTTCATCAAAAACCGCTACATCGGCCGGACCTTCATCCAGCCCACCGACTCGCTCCGCAAGCAGGGCGTGGCCCTCAAGTTCCTGGCGCTGGAGGACAATCTGCGCGGCCAGCGCGTGGTTGTCATCGACGACAGCATCGTGCGCGGCAACACCTCCGGCCCGCTGGTGCGCCTGCTGCGCGACGCCGGCGCACGCGAGGTCCACCTGCGCCTCACCTGCCCGCCCATCGCCCACCCGTGCTTCATGGGCGTGGACATGGGCAACTACGCCGACCTGATCGCGCACCGGTTGACGCTGGACGAGATGCGCGACCTCATCGACTGCGACTCGCTGCACTTCCTTTCGCTGGCCGGCATGCTGCGCGCCATCGGCCGGCCCGCTGGCTACTGCAACGCCTGCTTCACGGGCGTCTATCCGGTGGAGGTGGACGTGGCCCACACCAAGACCGGCTTCGAGCAGGCGCTCGCCTGACCATGACCCTCAGCCTGATCTGGCCGGCGGGCGCCGCGCGCCCGGATCAGCACCGCCCCTGGCTGGAGGGCAGCGCCGCGGACCTGGGCCTGCCCGAGCTGCTGGGCGCGCTCGGCCTGAGCCTCCGCCACCAGCGCTTCGCCGAGGGCGTGCTGCTGGAGCTGACGCTGGACGAGGGCGTCATCGCCTACCGCCAGGCCGTGCTGGACGATCTGCTGCGCGCGCCGGCGCTGGCCGCCGAGCTGGAGCGCCTGCTGCCCGAATTGGAGGAGCTGGCGCAGCCCAGCTACCGCAGCACGCAGGAGAGCCGCTTCTATCAGACCGTGGCGCGGCTGGCCGAACTGGAGAGCTTCGTGAGCTGCGTGCGCCGGCTGGCGGGCGCGCTCACGGCGGCGGCGCCGCGCTCGGCCGGTTGGCAGGCCTGGACCGCGCGGTTGGCCGAACTGCAGGCCGAGCCGCGCTTTCAAGCCCTGGCCGCCCAGCTGCCCGAGCTGGGGGCCAAGATCCGCAGCGCGCAGAGCCTCACCCTGGGCCTCAACCTGGACTCCCATCTGCGGCCGGTGGCCGTCACCCTGCTGGCCATCCACGACCGCCCGTTCCGGGACCAATCCCTGCTGGGCCGGCTGCTGGGCGATGACGACTTCGCCGGCCTTGCCCCGCTCCACGTCGCCCAGGAGCCGGACCCCGGCGCCAGCCGCGCCGACCGCGAGCTGACCGACGGGCGCTTCGCCCCGCTCTTCCGCGATCTGGAGGACGCGCTCAGCCGCGCCGCCGAGCCCATCGCCAAGGCCCTGCGCCGCTATCACGGCCTCAACGTCCAGCCGCTGGTGGACCTGGCGCCCGAGCTGGCCTTCTACCTGGGCGCGGCCCGCCTGGTCCAGGAGCTGCGGGCGGCCGGCCTGCCGGTCTGCCGGCCGGAGGTGGCCCCGGCCGAGGCGCGGGTGAGCGAACTGCGCGGCTTCTACAACCTGCACCTGGCCCGCCGGCTCATGGCCCAACGGCCCGGCCAGGACATAGCGGCCGAGCTCGTCCGCAACGACGTGGACCTGGGGCCGGCGGCGGCCGGGGCCGGCGGCCGGCTGGGCGTGCTCACCGGCCCCAATCGCGGCGGCAAGACCACCTACACCCAGGGCCTCGGCCTGGCCCAGGTGCTCTTTCAGGCCGGCCTGCCGGTGCCCGCCGAGCGGGCCCGGCTCAGCCCGGTGGATGCGGTCTGCACCCATTTCACGGCCGAGGAGAAGCTGCACCTGGATACCGGCCGGCTGGGCGAAGAGGCCCGCCGGGCCGGCGCGATCTTCCGCCGCGCCACACGCCACAGCCTGGTGCTCTTCAACGAGGCCTTCGCCAGCACCACGCCGGCCGAGGGCCTGGTGCTGGCCCGCGACGTGGTGCGCGGCCTGCGCCAGCTCGGCGCGCGCGGCCTGTTCACCACCCACTTCCACGAGCTGGCGGCCGAGGCCGCCGCGCTCAACGCCGAGGCGCCCGCCCCCACGGATCTGTTCAGCCTGGCGGCCGGCGCCGAGGCCGCCGCCGGCGGGCAGGAGGCGCGGCGCACCTTTCAGATCCGGCCCGGCCCGCCGCTCGGCACCAGCTACGCGCGCGAGATCGCGGCCCGCTACGGTTTGAGCCTCGAGCAGATCCAGCAGACCCTGCGCGAGCGCGGCCTGACGGAGTAAGCCATGCGCCCACCCCTGAACCTCCTGCTGGTCGGCGGCGGCGGCCGGGAACACGCCCTGGCCTGGAAGCTGGCCCAATCCCCGCGCCTGCGGGCGCTCTTCATCGCGCCCGGCAACGCCGGCACCGAGCAGCCGGCCGCCGCCGTGCCGCTCATCAATTGTCCGGTGGCCGCCGACGACGTGCCCGGCCTGACGGCGCTGGCGCGCGAGCGCGCCATCGACCTGGCCCTCATCGGCCCGGAGGTCCCGCTGGCCCTGGGCCTGGCCGACGCCCTGCGCGCCGCCGGCGTGGCGGTCTTCGGCCCGGCGCAGGCCGCGGCCCAAATCGAGGCCAGCAAGGCCTTTGCCAAGGCCTTCATGCTGCGCCACGGCCTGCCCACCGCGCGCTACGCCGTCTTCACCGATTTCTATCCGGCCGTCGGCCACCTGCTGGCCGTCGATTACCCGGTGGTCATCAAGGCCTCCGGGCTGGCGGCCGGCAAAGGCGTCATCGTCCCGGACTGCGCCGACGACGCCGAGGCCGCCCTGCGTCAGATCATGCTGGACCGCGACTTCGGGGCGGCCGGCGACGAGGTCATCATCGAAGAACGGCTGACGGGCGCGGAGGTCTCGCTCCTGGCCTTCACCGACGGGACCACGGTGCGGGCCATGCCGCCGGCCCAGGACCACAAGCGCCTGCTGGCCGGGGACCAGGGGCCCAACACCGGCGGGATGGGCGCCTACGCGCCGGCCCCGCTGGCCGGGCCGGAAGCGGTCGCGGACTGGACCCGCACAATCCTGCAGCCGGCCGTGGACAGCCTGCGCGCCGAGGGCCGGCCGTTCGTGGGCGTGCTGTACGCCGGGCTGATGTTGACCGCGGCCGGCCCGCGCCTGCTGGAGTTCAACTGCCGCTTCGGCGACCCGGAGACGCAGGCCCTGCTGCCGCTGCTGGAGACCGACCTGGTGGAGATCGCCGACGCCTGCGCGCACGGCCGGCTGGCCGAGCTGGACGTGTGCTGGCGGCCGGGCGCCGCGGCCTGCGTGGTGCTGGCCGCCGCCGGCTATCCCGGCCCCTACACCAAGGGGCGCGTCATCACCGGCCTGGACACGCCGCTGCAGGACGCCGTGTTCTTTCACGCCGGCACCGCGCGCGCCGGCGACCAGATCGTCACCGCCGGCGGGCGCGTGCTGGCCGCCGCCGGCTGGGGCCCAGACCTGCCGGCCGCGCTGGCGCGCGCGTATCAGGCTGTGGGCGCGGTCCATTTCGAGGGCGCCCAGTACCGCGCCGACATCGGCCGGCGCGCTTTGGCCAACCACCACCCACACGGGGAGCAACCATGACACGCAGACTTCTTTCCCTGGCGCTGGCCGCGCTGCTCCTGGCGGGCGCCCTGACCGCCTGCCTGGACGAGCAAACCCTCAATGAGCTGGACGCCGTGCTCTCCACCCAGGAGGCCGAGCTGACGGCGGAGGCCGGCCCAGCGGAAGCCACCGTGCCGCCGGCCACCCGCACACCGCGGCCGGCCGCAGCCCCCACCGCCGCCGCCAGCGGGCCGGCCGCGGCCGGCGACACCTGGACCGTGCTGCTCTACCAGGACGCCGACGACGAAGTCCTCGAAGAGGACATCTTCATCGACCTGAACGAGGCCGAGCGCGTCGGCTCGACCGACCAGGTGAAGATCGTGGCCCAGATCGACCGCTACGCCGGCGGCTTCCGGGGCGACGGCAACTGGAGCGAGGCCCGCCGCTACCTCATCACCCAGGACGACGACCTCGAGCAATTGGCCTCCGAGCCGCTGGGCGAGGGCGAGGTCAACATGGCCGACGGCGATACGCTCGTGGATTTCATCACCTGGGCCGTGCAGAACTATCCAGCCGACAAGTACGCGCTGATCCTCTCGGACCACGGCATGGGCTGGCCGGGCGGCTGGACCGATCCCACCGCGCGCGGCCAGGGCGCTGATGACGTGCCCATCGCCCGCGCCTTTGGCGACCTGCTCTACCTCAACGAGCTGGACCGCTCGCTGGAGCGCGCCGTGGCGGAGAGCGGCATTGGCCAGTTCGAGCTGCTCGGCTTCGACGCCTGCCTGATGAGCCACGTCGAGGTCTACGCCGCCGTGCAGCCCTACGCCCGCTATGCCGTGGCCTCGCAGGAGACCGAGCCGGGCCTGGGCTGGGCCTACACCGCCTTCCTGAGCCAGCTGGCCGCCGAGCCGGCCATGGACGGGGCCGGCCTGGGGCGCGCCATTGTGGAAAGCTACATCGTCGGCGACCAGCGCATCCAGGACGAGCAGGCCCGCGCCGAATATACGGGCCGGCGCCTCTCGGCCTCGGCTGTGGCGGAGGCCACCGGGGCCTCGGCCACCCTGGCGGCCGTGGACCTGAGCCAGATGCCGGCCGTGCTGCGCGCGCTGGACGACCTGGCGGTGGCCCTCAACGCCGTGGATCAGCGCCAGGTGGCGCGCGCCCGGCGCTACGCCCAATCTTTCGAGAGCGTCTTCGGCGAGGACGTCCCGCCCAGCTACCTGGACCTGGCCCACTTCGCGGCGCTGGCCGCGCAGGAGGCCGGCGACACGCAGGTAACCGAAGCGGTGCGGGGCTTGCTCACCGTGCTGGGTCAGGCCATCCTGGCCGAGACCAGCGGCCCGGAGCGTCCCGGCGCCTACGGGATGTCCATCTACTTCCCGAATTCCCAGCTCTTCAAGAACTCCCTCTCCGGCTACGAGTCGTACACCGGCGTCGCCCAGCGCTTTGCCGCAGAGTCGCTGTGGGATGACTTCCTGGTGGCGCACTACACCGGCCGGGAGTTGACCCGCAGCGTGACCCTGCCCACACCCGTCCCGGAGGCCGAGGTGGT
>JAEURL010000668.1 GCA_016789165.1 Anaerolineales bacterium
TACTGAACCTCGGCCTCGCCGTGCATGCGCTTGATGTAATCCGGGATGAACTCCAGCGGCCCCGGCCGGTAGAGCGAGATCATGGCGATGATGTTGTCCAGGTTCTTGGGCTTCATCTGCGTCAGATACCGCTTCATGCCCGTGCCTTCCACCTGGAAGACGCCGGCCACCTGGCCGCGGCCCAGCAGCTCGAACGTGGCCGGGTCGTCGATGGGGATATTGCCAAGGTCAAAGCGCCGGCCGTGCCGCTCGGCGATCATGTCGCAGGCGCGCTGCATGATCGTCAGCGTGATCAGGCCTAGGAAGTCCACCTTGAGCATCCCGAGCTTCTCCAGGATGCCCATCTCGAATTGGGTGACGGTCTTGATCGGCGTTTCTTCGCTGCCGCCGGTGGGCCGGTGCAGCGGCAGATACTCAATCACGGGCCGGTCGGCGATGACGACGCCGGCGGCGTGCGTGCCGACGCTGCGCACCACGCCCTCCATCTGCGCGGCGGTGTCGATCAGCTCCTTCAGGTAGGCCTTCTCCGCGTCGGCGCCGGCCTCCTGGTAGATCTGCTTGAGCTCCTGCACCTCCTCCAGCGCGCCCTGGATAGTGACCGGCTTGCCGGGGATGTTGGGGATGGTCTTGGCCACCCGGTCCACCTCCGGCAGGGGGATGTCCATCACCCGGCCCACGTCGCGGATGGCCGCGCGCGCGCCCAGCGTGCCAAAGGTGATGATCTGGGCCACCTTATCGTCGCCGTACTTGCGCACGCAGTACTCGAGCATGTTCTGGCGCCGGTCGTCCTGGAAGTCCAGGTCGATATCGGGCATGGAGATGCGGCCCGGGTTGAGAAAGCGCTCGAAGATCAGGCCGTGGTCGATCGGCTCGACCAGGGTGATATCCAGCACGTAGGCCACCAGCGAGCCGGCCGCCGAGCCGCGGGCCGTGTACCAGATGCCCTGGGCGCGCGCCTCTCGGCACAGGTCGGAGACGATCAAGAAGTAGGCCGCGAAGCCCATCGTGACGATCACGCCCAGCTCGTACTCCAGGCGCTCGCGCACCAGCGGCTGATCGGCGCGCGCGCCGTAGCGCCGGCGCAGGCCGGCCTCGCACAGCTCGCGCAGGTAGCTCTCGGCGCTGTGGCCGGCCGGCACCGGGAACTCCGGCAGGTGGTAGCCCTTGCTCTTCAGGTCCACGCTGCAGCGCTCGGCGATCAGCAGGGTGTTGCTGAGCGCCCCCGGCACCTCGCCGAACAGCGCCGCCATCTCGGCCGGCGTGCGCAGGTAGTACGAGTTGTCCGACATGCGCATGCGGGTGGGGTCTTTCAGCACGCAGCCGGTCTGGATCGCCAGCAGCACGTCCTGCAGGCGGGCGTCGGACTGGTTGATGTAGTGGACGTCGTTGGTGGCGATGAAGCGGGCGTCGTAGCGGCCGGCCAGCTGGACGAGCTGCTTGTTGAGCTCGAGCAGTTCCTTGATGTTGTGGTGCTGCAGTTCGATGAAGAAGCGATCCGGCCCAAAGACCTCGTAGTACCAGTCCAGCCGGCGCTGGGCCTCGGCCAGGTTGCCCTCCTGCAGGGCGCGCGGCGCCTCGGCCGACATGCAGCCGGAGGTGCAGATCAGGCCCTCGCTGTGGGCGGCCAGGAAATCCCGGTCGATGCGCGGATAATAGTAGAAGCCCTCCAGCTGCGCGGCGCTGGCGATGCGCAGCAGGTTCTTGTAGCCGGTCATGTTCTCGGCCAGCAGCAGCAGGTGGAAGGACTTCTTGTCCAGCTTGGCGTCCCGGTCGCGCATGCCGCGCGGCGCCAGGTAGGCCTCCAGGCCGACGATGGGCTTGACGCCCTGCTCCACGGCCTGGGAGAAGAACTCGATCATCCCGTGCATGGTGCCGTGGTCGGTGAGCGCCAGGGCCGGCATCTCCAGCTCCTTGGCGCGCTTGACCATGCGCTTAATGTTGCTGAAACCGTCCAGCAGGGAGTATTCAGAGTGGCAGTGCAGGTGGGCGAAAGAGGACATTAGGAATCAGTAGACAGTGGGCAGTGGGCAGTGGTTAGTGATTTGAAGCCAGTGACCTA
>JAEURL010000670.1 GCA_016789165.1 Anaerolineales bacterium
ACCGCCGAGGTCAACGCGCGCCTGGATGCGCTGGGCCAGATCAAACAGGCCCAGATCGAGCAGTGGACGATGGCGCGCGTGAGCGAGCTGACCGCCCTGGCCGACGGCCCGGACGTGATCGCGGCCGCCGGCGCGCTGCGCGCCGGCCCGGCCCCGGCCGCGGCCGAAACGCTGAGCGCCCGGCTGGACGGCTTCGCGGCCGGCCATCCGGATTTCCAGACCCTGCTGGTGGCCGACGCCGACAGCGGCGTGGTGCTGGCGGCCAGCGCGGCCGGCGCCGCCCAGGTGGGCACGCCGCTGGGCGGCGAGGACTTCTTCGCACCGGCGCGCTTTGGCGCCCTGTTTGCCCCGCCGCGCTACGCCCCAAACCTTAACGCCGAGGCCCTCAGCCTGGCCGCCGTCGCTCCCGTGATCGATCCGCAGGCCGGCACCCAGGCCATCCTGGTGGGCCTGCTCGCCGACACCCGCCTGCTGCAGATCGTCTCGCCGGCGCCAGGGCTGGGCGCCACCGGCGCGGTCTACGCCGTCAGCCGCGACGGCTACCGGCTGGGCGACCTGCTGGCGCCGCTGCCGCCCAAACCGGACAGCCTCGGCCTGCGCCGGGCGCTGGCCGAGCAGCAAAACGGCTTCGCCATGTACGCCAACCCGGAGGGCCGCCGCGTGGTCGGCAGCTACCGCTGGCTGGCCGGCCCGCAGCTGGCCCTGCTGGTGGAGCAGGACCAGGACGAGGCCTATCAGCTGCTGACGCGCGCCGGCTGGCTGATTGCCCTGGCCACGGCCCTGGCCGCCGCCGCCACCGTGGCCGCCGGCCTGTTCTTCGCGCGCCGGCTGGTGGCCCCCATCCAGGCCCTGACGGCCGGCGCCGCCCGCATCGCCGCCGGCGACTTGGCCGCCCAGGTGGCCGTGGACCGCGCCGACGAGGTGGGTCTGCTGGCCGAGGCCTTCAACCAGATGAGCCGGGATTTGCGCGCCTCCGTGGCCTCGCTGCAGCAGACGGCCGAGGCGCGCGCCCGCCAGCTGGCCGCCGCCAGCGACCTGAGCCGCACCGCCGCCGCCCGGCTGAGCCTGGACCCCCTGCTGACCCGCCTGACCGACCTGATCGCCGAGCACTTCGGCTACGACGAGGTGGCCCTCTATCTGCTGGACGAGGCCGGCGCGCTGGCCGTCCTGCGCGAGGCCCACGGCGAGACGGGTGAACAGCTGAAGGCCCAGGGCTACGAAGTGCCGGTGGGCTCCGACACCGCGGTCGGCCAGGTGACCGCCAGCGGCGAACCGCGTCTGCTCGCGCCGAGCGCGGACGAGGCCGCCGGCCTGGCCGTCTTCCCGCTGCGGCTGGGCGAGCGCGTGATCGGCGCGCTGGAGCTGCAGAGCCGCCGGGCCGAGGCCTTCCAGGCCGACGCCGTGGAGGTCCTGCAGACCCTGGCCGACCAGATCGCGGTGGCCGTCGAAAACAGCCGGCTCTTCGCCCGCCAGCAGCGCCTGCTGCAGCTGGAGGCGCTGGTGATCTCGCTCACCAACCGCATCCACCAATCCTATAAACCGGAGGCCATCCTCGAAAGCGCGGCCACCGAGCTCGGCCGGGCGCTGGGCGCCAGCCGGGCCGTAGTGCGCCTCTACCCGCCGACCGAGTGGCCCGAGCCTCGGCCCCCCACCCGACAGCCATGAAACCGCCCGCTGACGCCTCGCGGAGCGACACCAGCCTGGCGGCCGGCCTGCTGCTGACGGCAGCGGGCCTGGCGCTGGCGTTCACGGCCGCCGCCAACCTGCGCGCCAGCCCGGTGGCCCCGGCCCTGGCCATCAGCCTGGCGGTCTTCGCGGCCGCCGCCGGCGCAGCCTTGGCCCTGGCGCGCACCGGCCGGCCTCTGGCGGCGGCCGGGGTGCTGATCGGGAGCGTCGGAGCGCTGGGCCTGGTGCTGGCCGCGCTGGTGGCCGACATCGGCGTGCCGCTCGGCTTTGTGGTGGCCGTCGCCATCGCCACGGCGGCCGGCGTGGCCTTGGACCGGGCGCCGGCCCGCTTTGTCATCCTCGGCGGCGTGATCACGGCCGCGCTGACGATGCTGGTGGACCTGTTCATCGACACCCTGGCGCCCTGGCCGCGGCTGGTGCTGGAGGCGCCAGTCCACGATACCTATCTGCCGGCGGCCACGGCTGGCCTGATCCTGCTGCTGGCCGGCCTGATCGCCCGGCGCTTCCCCAGCTACCGCCTGAGCACCAAACTGCTGATCGGCTTCTTGAGCGTGGCCCTGGTGCCGCTGACGCTGGTGAGCGTCTGGAACGACCTGGCGGCCAGCGCCGCCCTGCGCGCCTCCGCCAGCCAATCCCTGTTGGCGGCGGCCGCCCAGACCGCGGCCACGCTGGAGAGCTTCGTGGGCACGGCCGCCAACGCCGTGCAGACCGCGGGCCAACTGCCGGCCCTGACCGCCGTCCTGCGCCTGGCGCCGGCGGCCCGCCCCGGCAGCGCCGCCGAGCAGCAAGCCAAGGCCGGCCTGAATGGTCTGCCCAATCCCATCCTGCCCAACATCTCCGCGCGCCCGGAGACGCGCCTGATCCAGGCCTACGTGCTGCTGGACGCCCAGGGCCGGCCGGCCGCCAGCACCGCCCCCGGCCTGCCGCCGGCGGACCTGCTGGCCGGCGACCTGTTCACGGTCCCGCGCAATCTCGGGCGCGGCTACGCCTCGCCGGTCGTCTTCGTCGGCGCCGGCCAGGCGCGCCTGTACTTCTCCACGCCCGTCCGCGACGCCGGCCAGATCACGGGCGTGCTGGTGGGCGAGGTCAACGGCGCCTGGCTGCAGCGCCTCATCGTCCAGAACAACACCC
>JAEURL010000439.1 GCA_016789165.1 Anaerolineales bacterium
CAGGGGCCGAGCCGCGTCGGGTTGCGCCGCGCCCGGCCGCGTTTCGGCGACCGCGACGGATTGGATCTCGTCCGCGCCGGGGTTGGAGGTCTTGCAGAGAATAAAGACGCCGCGCTCGCGGTTGGTCAGGAAGGGCGCGACCGAGTCCTGGCCGAGATAGGGCGAGAGCGTGATGGCATGCGCGCCCAGCTTCTCGAAGGCCGAGCGCGCGTAGGCGGCGGCGGTGGAGGCGATATCGCCGCGCTTGGCGTCCAGGATGACGGGGATGACGGTGCCCAGCCGGTGCGATTCCTCCTGGACGGCCTCGATGACGAGTTTGAGGGCCTCCCAGCCCAGCGGGCCGTGCAGCTCAAAGAAGGCGGCGTTTGGCTTGAAGGCGGCCGCATAGCGGGCGGTGGCGCGCACCAGGCGCAGGCAGTCATCCAGCGCGGCCTCGGCCGTGGGCGCCGGCAGTTCGCCGGGATGCGGATCCAGGCCCACGCACAGCAGGGTGTTCTGCGTCTGGACGTGCCGGTCGAGGAGCGAGAAGAAGGTTTCCATGATCGTTACGCCTTGCCCAAAACCATCGCCAGCAGGGCCATGCGCACGTACAGGCCGTACTCCATCTGGCGGAAGTAGGCGGCGCGCGGGTCGTCGTCTACTTCGGGCGCGATCTCGCCGACGCGCGGCAGCGGGTGCATGAGCGCCAGCTTGGGCTTGGCGGGGCGCAGGGTGGCCGGCGTGATGACGTAGGCATTTTTTACCTGCTCGTACTCGTCCAGGTTCTCGAAGCGCTCCTTCTGGACCCGGGTCACGTAGAGCACGTCGGTCTCGGCCAGCACCGGGTCCAGCGCCTTGAACTCGGCCTGGGTCAAGCCCTTCTCCCGCAGCTGCGCCACCAGGGCGGCCGGCATTTTCAGGATCTCGGGCGAGACGTAGTTGACCTTGACGTTGAAGAGCGCCAGCAGCTTGGCCAGCGAGTGCACGGTGCGCCCGTACTTCAGGTCGCCCAGCAGGGTCACGGTCAGCCCGTCGATGCGGCCCAACTCCTCGCGGATGGTGAAGAGATCCAGCAGGGCCTGGGTGGGGTGCTCGCCGATGCCGTCGCCGGCGTTGATGATCGGCTTGCGGGCGGCGGCGGCGGCGATGGCGGCCGAGCCGGTCTCCGGGTGGCGCAGGACGATCACGTCCGCGTAGCACTCCAGCGTGCGGACCGTGTCCGGCAGGGACTCGCCTTTGGATACGGACGAGTAGCGCACCTCGTTGATGGGGATGACGCTGCCGCCCAGCCGTTCCATGGCGGCCAGGAACGAAGACGAAGTGCGGGTGGAGGGCTCGTAGAACAGGTTAGCCAGGATCTTGCCCTTGAGCAGATCGAAGGTGCCGATGTGGGCCACCATCGTGCGCATGGCCTCGGCCACGCCGAAGATGTACTCCAGGTCGGCGCGGTCGAATTGCGCGACCGAGAGGATGTCCTGGCCATAGAAGCGCCCGGTGCGCTGATCGCCGAGGGGCAGGTGGATGTTTTGCAGATGGGTCGGGAGAGTCATGGTGTGGCCTGTGGGGGTTAGAGAGTGAGTGATTGGTGATTGGTCGAATGTAATAGGGAGTTGCCAGATCAGGGCCGGCTGCGGACGTTGCGGCCGGCGCCGGGCGGGGCGAGGACGGCTTGGCCGTCGTAGACCCGCTGGCCGCGCAGGGTGACGCCGGTGACTCGGCCGCGCAGCGGCCACCCCTCGAACGGCGTCCAGCCGGCGCGCGAGAACAGGCCGGCGCCGCGCGGCGTCCACTCCTGCTCCGGATCGACCTCGATCCAGGTGTCCGGCTGTTCGGGCAGGTTGAAGAGGCGGCGTGGGCCGGTGTGCATCCGGGCGATGATGTCCTCCAGCGTGAGGCGGCCCTGGTGGACGGCCGTGAGCCACAGGGCCAGGGCCGTCTCCAGGCCGGGGTAGCCCGGCGGCGGGTTGGGCCCCTCTTTTTCGGCGCGCGTATGCGGGGCGTGGTCGGTGGCGAAACAGTCGATGACGTCCAGGTTGGCCCACAGCGCGGCCGCGTCGGCGGCGGCGGCCAGCCGCGGCCGGACCTCCACGTAGCCGGCCGGCAGACCGCTGCCGGCCAGGGTCAGGAACAGGTGGTGCGGGCAGACCTCGCAGGTGACCGCGAAGCCGCGCGCCTTGGCGGCCCGGATCAGTTCGATCTCGTCTCGGCGGCTGACGTGGACGATGTGGATGGCGCGGCCGGCCAGGTGGGCGGCCAGGATGGCGGCGGCCAGGTTGTTCCCCTCGGCGTGGGCCAGGAGCGGGGCGTCGGCCGGCCAGGCCGCGCAGTGGGCGGCCAGCAGGTCCAGCGTGTCCATCTTCAGATCGCCGAAGGTGGCGTCTAGGTACAGCTTCAGGCCGGCGGCGCGCGGCGCCAGGGCGGCCAGGCCGCCCACGTTGCCGGGGCCGGCGCCCAGGTACAGGCCGTAATCGCAGCGCGCCCGCGCCTGGGCGGCCTGCTCGTAAGCGGTCAGCGCGGCGGCGTCCACAATCGGCGGCTGGGTGTTGGGCATGGCCAGCACGGTCGTGATCCCGCCGGCCAGGGCCGCGGCCGTGGCCGAGTCCCAGTCCTCCTTGTGGGCCTGGCCCAGGTCGCGGACGTGAACGTGCGGGTCAATCAATCCTGGTAAGCAAAGCACGGACATGACGTTGCAAGGCTCCCGGCGCGAGGCAAAAAAAAGAGCCGACGATACGTCGGCTCGGGCTTTCGGGAGAGACACTCCGCCGCCGGAGAAGGCGGACCTGCGGGGCGGCGGGTGCTCGGGACATCAGGCGGTTTATTGAGCCAGGCCGGCGTCGATCAGTTGGCTGATCTCGTTGATATCCAGCGGGTTCTGGACGCGGGTGCCGTTGACGAAC
>JAEURL010000443.1 GCA_016789165.1 Anaerolineales bacterium
GCCTATCAGGCCCACGGTTTTGTCGATTCATTCCGGCGCATTGAAATGCACCGCGTTTCGGGGGGAGGTGGAAGTTCGCATGCCGACCACGCCGCTGAGTGAACAACGCCGCCTGGGGCTGCTCTACCGCATCAGCCGGGAGATCTCCGGCCGCCTGGATCTGGCGGAGCTGCTCCAGCGCGTCCTGCAGGCGACCGTCGACAACGCCCAGGCCAAGACCGGCAGCGTCATCGTGCTGAACGAACAGAATGACGTGCTGTACTCGGCGCTGATGATGGACAACGCCTTCCAGCCGGACCCCGAGCGCCGGCTGGCCGGCACCCTCAACGGCGGCCTGGCCGGCTGGGTGCTGACCAACCGCCAGCCGGCCCTGGTGGTGGACACCACCCGTGACCCGCGCTGGGGCCGCCGCCCGGATGACGAGGCCGTCGGCCCGAAGAGCGCCATTGCCGTGCCCCTGCTGGGCCGGGCGCGCGTGGTGGGCGTGCTCACGCTGGTGCGCGTGCCGGCCGACACCTTCGATAAAGACGACCTGGTCCTGCTGACCGCCATCGCCGATCAGGCCGGCGTGGCCGTCGAGAACGCCCAGCTCTACGCCGAGAGCGAGCGCCGGGCCCAGGCCATGCGCGCCCTGGCCGACACCGCCCAGGCCATCAACTCCACCCTGCGCCTGGACGAGGTCCTGCACCGCGTGGCCCAGTACGCCCAAAGCCTGCTGCGGGTGGAGACGGCCGCCATCGCCCTGGTGCGCGGCGGCCAGGTGGATTTCCGCGAGTCGGTGGGCCGCATGGCCGACCGGATCAAGGGCCTGGACCTCAAGGTTGGCGACGGCATCGCCGGCTGGGTGGTGGCCAACAACCAGTCCGTCATCACCACCAACGTCCCCGGCGATCCACGCTTCCGGCGCGGCCTGGACCAGCAGACCGGCCTGCTCACCCTGGCCGGCGCCGCCGTGCCGGTCCGCCTGCAAGACACCGTCATCGGCGTCATCGAGGTCATGAACCCCGTGGACGGCCGCTTCGCGGCCGACACGCTCAGCCTGCTGGAAAGCCTGGCGTCGCTGGCGGCCACGGCCATCGTCCACGCCCAGCAGGTGGAGGAGCTCAAGGCCGCCGAGAGCCGCTTCTCCAGCCTGTTTGAAGACAACATCGACCCCATCATCATCACCAACCAGGACGGCCTGATCACCGACGCCAACCGCAAGGCCGTGGAGGTCTTCGGCTATGGGCGCGACGAGTTGATCGGCCTGCGCGTCACCACCGTCCACCGCATGGGGACGGCCTTCCTGGGCTCGGACCGCTTCAAGCATCTGCGCGGCGGCCAGGAGATCACCTATCAGACGCGCATCACCACCAAGCAGGGTGTGGAGATCCCTATGGAGGTCCACGCCAAGCTCATCCAGCGCAAGGGCCAGGAGTTCATCCAGTGGATCCAGCGTGATATCACCGAGCGCCTGCAGCTGGAGGAGATGCGCAACGACCTGATCAGCATGATCTTCCACGACCTGCGCAGCCCGCTGGGCAACATCATCTCCTCGCTGGACGTGGTGCAGGCCTCGATCCCGCCGGAAAGCGAAACCGAGCACGCCCTGCTTACCATCGCCAACCGCTCGGCCTTGCGCATGTCGCGGCTGGTGGATTCGCTCCTGGATCTGCGCCGGCTGGAGGCCGGCCAGATGAACCTCACCAAGGAGCAGACCGATCTCAACACCCTGGCCTCCGACGCCGTCGAACTGGTGATGCCCATTGCCGAGGGCAAGAACATCCGGCTGCGCAAGGATGTGCCGGCCCGCCTGCCGATGGTGGACGTGGACGCCGACATGATCCGGCGCGTGATCACCAACCTGATCGAGAACGCCGTCAAGTACACGCCCGGCGAAGGCACGGTGACTGTCAGCGCCAAGGCCGGGGCGCGCGAGGTCACGGTCTCGGTCAAAGACACCGGGCCGGGCATCCCGGCCGGCGAGCACCAGCGGATTTTCAGCAAGTTCACGCGTCTGCAGCGCGAAGCGGCGCCCAAGGGCCTCGGCCTGGGCCTGGCCTTCTGCAAGCTGGCCGTCGAAGCGCACGCCGGCCGCATCTGGGTGGAAAGCGCCTCCGGCCAGGGCGCCACGTTCAATTTCACGTTGCCCTACTGAGTTGCGGGGCGGCCGGCCGGCCGCCTCCCCTTGCCCATGCAAAAAATCGCCAAAGACCTACTCGTCGAAACCAAATTCCCGGGCGTCACCGTCGGCGCCATCGTCGGCTCGGACGGCGTGATCTGCGTGGATGCCCCCACCCAGCCGGCCGACGCGCGCGCCTGGCGGCAGCAGGTGGAGCAGACCACCGGCAAGCCCATCCGCTTTGTCGTCGTCCTGGATCACCACCGGGACCGGAACCTGGGCGTTCAGTGGCTGGAGGCGCCGGTCGTCGCCCACGAGCAAACGTACGAACGGCTGCGGCTGCTGCCGGAACTGTACCGCAATCTCCCGCCCGAGCCGGGCGCGGACAGCGAGCTGGTCACCGACCTGTCCGGCCTGCGCGTCGTGCTGCCGCAGGTCACGTTCGCGGAGCGGCTGACGCTGGTCGCCGGCGACCGCGAGGTCTACCTCACGCACCGGCCGGGCGTCGCGCCCGGCGCCCTGTGGGTGGAGATCCCGGCCCAGGGCGTGGTGTTCACGGGCGATGCCGTCACCCACAAGGCCCCGGCCCTCCTGGGCGAGGCCGATCTGGACCTGTGGCTGGAGGCGCTGGCGGAGCTGCGCAAGAAACGCACCCCTGGCCGCAACATCGTGCCCGGCCGCGGCGGCGTCACCGACAAGGACGGCGTCAAGCCGACCGAGGATTTCCTCAAGCTGGCCCGCCGCAAGGTGGAGGTCTTTGTCCGCGCCCGCAAGCCGCGCGCGGAATTGGAGGCCCTGGCCGGCGAACTGCTCGGCCGGCCGGCCGGCCCGGCCGATATTCGCAGCCTGTATCAGCGCCGGCTGCGGCTGGGCCTCGAGCACCTCTACGACCAGTTGACCATCGCTCCGTTGAAGTAGTCCGCCCGTGTCTGCCTCGCCTGTCCCCTACGCCCCGCTCATCGAATACACGCGCGGCGGCCTGGTCGAATCCGTCCATGCCGGCGCCCTCGCCGTCGCTGACGCCGCCGGCCGGCTCGTCGCCGCCTGGGGCGACCCCCAGGCCGTGGTCTTCCTGCGCTCCTCGGCCAAGCCCTTCCAGGCCGTGCCGCTGGTGGAATCCGGCGCCGCCGACGCCGCCGGCCTGACCCCGCGGGAGCTGGCCCTGACCTGCGCCTCGCACCGCGGGCTGGACATGCACGTCGCCGTGGTCAGCGCCATGCAGGCCAAGATCGGCGCCGGTGAAGCGGACCTGCAGTGCGGCACGCACCCGCTGGATGACCCGGACACGGTCCGCCAATTGATCCTGGCCGGCCAGGCGCCGACGCCCAACCGACACAACTGCTCCGGCAAGCACACCGGTATGCTGGCGCTGGCCCGCCATCTGGGCCAGCCGCTGGACGATTACCTCAACCCGCACGGGCCGGTGCAGCGCGCCATCTTGGAAGCGTTTGCCGCGCTGTGCGGGGTGGCGCCGGCCGAGGTGGTGGTGGGCATCGACGGCTGCTCGGCCCCCAACTTCGCCGTGCCGCTGGCCGCCGCCGCGCGCGCATTTGCGCGCCTGGCGGATCCGGCCGGCCTCCCGCCCGCCCGCGCCGCGGCCCTGCGCCGCCTGTATGCGGCCATGACTGCCCACCCGGAGATGGTGCGCGCGCCCGGCGGCTTTGACACCGAATTGATGCGCCGCCTGGGCGGCCGGCTGGTGGCCAAAGGCGGCGCCGAGGGGTACCAGGCCATTGGCCTGGCGCCGGGGGCGCTGGGGCCGGGCAGCCCCGCCCTGGGCTTGACCCTCAAGGTGGCCGACGGCGGCAGCCGGGCGGTGGGCCTGGCCGCCGCGGAAGCCCTGCGCCAGCTGGGGGCGTTGACGCCCGCGGAGTGGGCCGGCCTGGAGCCCCACGGTTTTACCCTGCCCCAACCGGTAACCAACTGGCGCGGTTTGGTGGTGGGCGAGGCCCGCGCCGCCTTCCATTTGCCGCGTTTGGTTTGACGCCCCCCTGCCCGTGTGGTAGGATTCGGGCTCGTTGCGGTCAAGGCCTAATTTCACCTAGAGGGACTGTCCTATTCCTGTCACGATTTCCGAATACCGGATCAACGAGCAGATCGCGGCCCGCGAAGTCCGTGTGATCGGCCCCAATAACGAGAACGTGGGCATTATTCCAACCTACGAAGCGTTGCGCATGGCGCGCGATGCCGAGAAGGATTTGGTGGAAGTCAGCCCCAACGCGGTTCCGCCGGTCTGCCGTATCCTGGACTACGGGAAATTCCTGTACGAGAAGACCAAGAAGGAAAAGGAAGCCCGCAAGGCCCAGAAGGTTATTGAGGTCAAGGAAATCCAGCTGCGCCCGAAGAGCACGGATTTCCACACGGGCCTGAAGGTCAAAGACGCGCGGCGCTGGCTGGAAGAGGGCAAGAAGGTCCGCGTGCGCGTCAAGTTCCGCGGCCGCGAGATCACCTACCCGCAGATCGCCATTCAGGATCTGCAGGAGATTGCCCAGGAATTAGCCGATGTGGCCATCATCGAGCAGCAGCCGCTGCTGGAAGGCCGCACCATGATCATGCTCTTGGCGCCGAACCCCAAGCGGGTGAAAGCGGTGGTCAAGAAAGACACGCCGGAAGTCGCCGACGCCGGCGCCTGACCGCTAAGGGAAACGCTCTCCACCGGGGCTGCTCCACCGCCCCGGTGGATTTTGTCTGAATATTGCCGCCTATCGCGTGTGTTTGAAGGAGAACGACTGTGCCTCGCAAAGCCAAGACCCAGGGTAAGCAGAAGCTCAAGACCCACAAGGCCACCGCCAAGCGGTTCCGCGTGACCGGCAGCGGCCAGCTGGTGCGCACCAAGAAGGGCAAGAGCCACCTGCGCCGCCGCACCTCGGATCGCACCAAGGCGCTCTTCACTGAGATGCTGCCCGTCAAGGGCAAGAAGATCGCCAAGCGCGTCCGCCGGCTGGCCCCGTATCTGAAGAACTACGACGACAAGTCGTCCACCTGAGTGCTGGAGGCGCGGGACCGAAGCCGGCCGCCAGGCCGCCGGCATCCCCAGCCTTTGCCCCCTTAGCGCGGGCTGTTGGCGGCGCGAACGCGTGGACAGTTGTCCCACGGGCCGCCAGTGGTTCGCAGGAGTAGTGAGATATGCGTGTTAAAGGTGGTATCGTCACCCGCCGCCGCCACAAGAAGATCCTTAAGTGGAGCCAGGGCAAGCGCGGCGCTTACCACACCCTGTTCCGGCGCGCGAATGAAGGCATGCTGCACGCCTTCTTCTACGCCTGGCGTGATCGGCGCAACCGCCGCCGGGACCTGCGCCGGCTGTGGATCGCGCGCATCAACGCCGCCGCGCGCACCAACGGCCTGTCCTACAGCCGCCTGATCGACGGGCTCAAGAAGGCCAATGTCACGCTGGATCGCAAGGCGCTGGCCGACATCGCCATCCGCGACGCCGCCGCCTTCAGCCGGGTGGCCGCCATCGCCAAAGGCGGCTGAGCCGGCGGCCTGAGTTGGAACTCACAACCGCACCCACTCGGGTGCGGTTTTTATTTTCGGTACAATGCCGGCATGGGTGTTCTGATCGCCGAGTACTGGCTGCCGGCCGGCCAGCGGCTGGCGTTGTGGCATGGTGACCTGACGGAGGAGGCCGTGGACGCCATCGTCAACGCCGCCAATGAGCGCCTGGCGCACGGCGGCGGCCTGGCCGGCGCCATCGTCCGGCGCGGCGGACACACCATCCAGGCCGAGAGCGACGCCTGGGTGCGCGCCCACGGCCCGGCCAGCCACGCCCGGCCGGCCCTCACCGGCGCCGGCCGGCTCCCCTGCCGCGCCATCATCCACGCTGTCGGCCCCGTGTGGGGCTCCGGAGACGAGGCCGCCAAACTGCGCACCGCCTATACGGCCGCCCTGGCCTTGGCGCGTGATCAGGGTTTCAACTCGCTGGCATTCCCCTCGCTCAGCACCGGGATCTTCGGCTTCCCGGTCGAACGCGCCGCGCCGATCGCGGTGCGGGCCGTGCTGGATTTTTGCGCCGCCCACCCGCCGGCGCCCCCGCGCGAGATCCGGTTTACGCTGATCGACACCCCCACGGTAACGGTCTTTGAGCGCGCGCTGCCGGCCGGCCTGGGCCGCTAGCTACGGCGCACAGGTCAGGCTGAAGTCCACCGGCGCCGAGCGCAGTTCCGCCGGCCGCAGGATATGCACCTGGAAGCGCGCCGCCACCGAGCCGGACAGGGTGAGCGTGTAGGCGATCGGGAAGGGGTTGGGCTCGGCGCCTACAAAGTAGGCCTGGGTGAGGGGCGGCGCCTGGTATTGGAAGCCCGGCGTCGTCACTGCGGCCTCCAGCTCGTACGCCACCTCGCCCACGCCAGAGACATCCAGCGTCCCGGCTAACTCGAGCACATACGGGCACGGCGCGGTCACCGCGGCGGCGGGCGCACGCAAGGTCACGCCCTGTATCGCAATAGGCGGCCCAGCCACGCCGCCGGCCAGCGGCGTGACGACGATATCCAGGTAGATCGGCTCGTTGAAACCGGCGCCCACCCCAAACAGCTCCCCGGCGCTGGTGCGCAACTGCCAGAAGCTCTGATAGCGGCCCGGCTCGGCCGGCGCCTGCAGAGTCAGCGCGATGTCGATCGTTTCTCCCGGCGCGACGGCGGCCGGCAGGGCGATCTCGGTCGTTTCGGTCAGGACGGCGCCCTTCACGAAGACCAGGCGATAGTCCGGTGTCCAAACCGCGGTCCCGACGTTCGCCAGGCGCCAGGTCTTTACGAAGATCTGGCCGGGTTTCAGCAAAGCCCCATCGGGGACGGTCACGTCCGCCACAAAGCCGGCCTGGTGGGTGAGCGGCGGGGTGGGGGAAAGCGTCGCCGTCGGCGGCGCAGTAACCGTGACAGTTGGTGAGGCCGCCGGCGTCGCGGTGGCAGGCATTGGGGTCGGCGAGGCGGCCGGCAGCGTCGGCGCGGTGGTCGGCAGCGTCGGCGCGGTGGTCGGCAGCGGCGCCAAGGTTGGCAGCGGCGTGGCAGTGGAGGTGGGCGGCACGGCGGTGGGCGCGGATGTTGGGGCCGCACAGCCGGCCAGAACGGACGCCATCAGCAATATCGCCATCCAACGCCCCATCTCGAACCTCCCAAGAGATTGATCCCCGGCCGGCTTAGCTGGCCGCCTGGCCAGGCTGGCGCCAAGCCGCAGCCTCTACGATGATACCCGCAACCGAATTACATAACAACACGCATGTCTATCGCAATTGTCTATGACCAGTATCGTTGCGCCTGCCCACCGGCACCCGGCATGTCACCAGGCCACACGCCCAACCAGGCGCATGGCCGCTGACGCCGTGATGATGGCGAAGGCGGGACCGTGGCCGGGGCGGGCTGTTTGTGCGGCCAGCCGGTGCAAGAGTAGAATACTGGCGTGATCACGTCTCCGCAAAACCCGACCGTTAAGTACGTGCGCGGGCTGCAAAGCCAACGCAAGGTCCGCGAGGCCGAAGGCCAGTTTGTGATCGAAGGCCCGCGGCTGGCCGAAGAGGCCGTCCGCGCCAAGGCCAAGGCCAGCCTGGTGCTGTACACGCTTAACCTGGATCAGCGCAGCCGCGCGGCCGTGACCCAGCTTGAGCGCCAGGGCGCCCAGGCTGAGGTGGTCTCCGATGCCGTGCTGGCGGCGTGCTCGGAGACGGAGACCCCGGCCGGCTTGCTGGCGGTCGTGACGATGCCGACCTTTCTGATCGTCCCGCGGTTGTCCTTCGCCTTGGTGGTGGACCGGGTGGGCGACCCGGGCAACCTGGGCACCATCTTGCGGACGGCGGCGGCGGCCGGCGTGGAAGCCGTCTTTCTGATGCCCGGCAGTGTGGACGCCTACAACCCCAAGGTCGTTCGCGCCGGCATGGGCGCCCACTTTCAGCTCCCGATCGCCGAGGCGCGCTGGGAGACCCTGGCTGGCCAGTTGAGCGGGGCGCCGGCCTGGGTGGCCGACGTGCACACCGGCGAGACCTATGACCGGGTGGATTGGCGCGGCCCGTGCGCGCTGGTCGTCAGCTCCGAGGCCGAAGGCCCCAGCCCCGCTGCCGAAGCTTTTACCCCTCAACGGGTCCACATCCCCATGCCAGGCCGCACGGAGTCACTTAATGCGGCCGTGGCCGCCGGCATCCTGTTGTTCGAGGCCGCCCGGCAGAAACGCCCCGCGTAACCAAATCAATTTGTGACGATTGTCACTGGCTGAGGCCGGCCTGATGTTATAATTTAGACCTGTTCTAAATAAGGAATGGGTCTAAATGTCGGCTCCCGACTTATCCCCCGACCGTCAGGAACCTGTCGCCGCCATGCTCGCGGCCCTGCGCCAGGCCGGCCTGCGGCTGACGCCGCAGCGGGTGGCCGTCTGCCAGGCCCTGGCCGAAAGCAAGGCCCACCCCACCGCCCAGACGCTCTTCGAACAGCTGGCCGCCCGGCACAGCGCTTTTAGCCGGGCCACGGTCTACAACACCCTGGAAACGCTGGCGCGGATGGGCCTGGCCCAACAGGTCCTGGTAGCTGGTGACAGTGCCATGCGCTTTGACGCCAACTTGGAGTTGCATGCGCACCTGGTCTGTTCCCAGTGCCACCGGGTGGAAGACTACGCCGGCCCCGATCTGGCCGACCAGACCGCCGCCGTCGAACGCCGGACCGGCTACACGCTGCGCGGCCTGTGCGTCTTCTATTACGGCTGCTGCCCGGACTGCCAGGCCGCCGAGAAAATTGAGTGAGGTTCGATGACCCAACCGCTTGACCCCAGCCATGAACCCTGTCTGAACGTGCTGCACGACGCCGTCGAAGGTCGGGCCGGCATCGTCCAGGTTACCGTCGATCCGGAGCGGGCTCAGTTGGCGGTGGCGTACGACGTGCACGCCGTCTCGGAGCCCGAGGTCATCCAGATCGCACTGGCCCTCGGCCCGACCTTTCAGAAGCGTTTTGAGACCTGTAACCTGCGTCTGGACACGCAGGGCGGCCGCGCCTGCGAGTCGTGCGCGCTGCTGTTGGAAGAGCGGGTCCGCAAACTAGACGGCGTGCGGCGGGCGTCGGCCAGCTACCTGGGCGGCGTGCTGAGCGTCACCTATGACCAGGCCCAGACCTCGCCCGAGCGCATCGCCCAATACGTGAAGAACCTGGGCGCGCCCGTCCACCCGCCGCAGGAAGCGGCGGCGCCGGCGGCCGGGCCGGGAGCCTGGGCCGGCCTGCGGCGCTGGCTGACCGCCGACCGGCTGGAGGCGATCCTGACCGGCCTCACCCTGCTGGCGATGCTGGGCGGCCTGGCGGCCCAACAACTGGCCGCGCCGGCCACGCTGGTGACCGCGCTGTATGCCGTGGCCTACGCCGCCGGCGGCGTCTTCGGCCTGAAAGGTGGCCTGGAGGCCCTGGCCCAGCGCACCGTGGACGTGGACCTGCTGATGGTCCTGGCTGCCCTGGGCGCCTGGCTGGTGGGTGCGCCGTTCGAAGGCGCCATGCTGCTCTTCCTGTTCTCGCTGTCCAACGTGCTGCAGGCCTACGCCATGGACCGCACGCGCAACGCCATCCGCGCCCTCATGAAGCTGCGCCCCAAGGAGGCCTTGGTGCGGCGCGGCGGGCGGACAGCGCTGCTGCCGGTCGAGCGCCTGGTGGTGAACGACATCGTCATCGTCCGGCCCGGCGAACGCATCCCGATGGACGGCGTGGTGGCGGCCGGCGAGAGCGCCGTGGACCAGGCCCCAATCACGGGCGAATCCATGCCCGTCAATAAACAGCCCGGCGAGCCGGTGCTGGCCGGCACCATCAACACCACCGGCGGCCTGGACGTGCGCGTCACCAAGCTGGCCCAGGACTCCACCCTGGCCAAGATGATCAAACTGGTGGAAGAGGCTCACAGCGAAAAGGCCAAGACCCAGCGCTGGATCGACCGGTTTGAGCAGATCTACGCCTGGTTCGTGATCCTGTTCACGGCGGCCGTGGCGATTGTGCCGGTGGCCTTCCTGGGCGAGCCGTTTGCCGCCGCCTTTTACCGTGCCATGACCGTGATGGTGGCGGCCTCGCCGTGCGCGCTGGTGATCAGCACGCCGGCCTCGATCCTTTCGGCTATCGGCAATGGGGCGCGGCGCGGGGTGCTGTTTAAGGGCGGCGTACACCTGGAACAGGCCGCCGGGCTGAAGGTGGTGGCCTTCGACAAGACCGGCACGCTTACCGAGGGCCGGCCGCGCCTGATGGATGCCCAGACGCTGGCCCCGGACCTGACCGAGGCCGAGGTGCTGGCCCTGGCCGCGGCGGTGGAGGCCAAGTCCGAGCATCCGCTGGCGCGGGCGGTGGTGGCCGCGGCCGAGGCGCGCGGCCTGACGCTGGCCGAGGCCAGCGGCTTTCAGTCCGACAGCGGCAAGGGTGTGCGGGCCGTGGTGGCCGGCCAGTTGATCGGGGTGGGCAGCCTGCGCTACTTTGATGCCTGGCAGTTGGCGGACCAGCCGGCCGTGCTGCGTGAGTTGGAGCGCCGCCAGGCCGAAGGCAAGACCGCCATGCTGGTGGCCCGGCTGGAGCCGGCCGGCCAGGCCCGGCCGCTGGGCCTGATCGCCGTGGCCGATGGCCTGCGCCCCGCGGCGGCGGCTGTGGTGCGGGACCTGAAAGCGCTGGGGGTGGAGCGCGTGGTGATGCTCACCGGCGATCACACCCAGGTGGCCGAGGCCATCGGCCGGCAGGCGGGCGTGGATGAGGTTTATGCCGAACTGCTGCCGGAGGACAAGCTGCGCCTGATCAAGGAGCTGCGCGCCCAGTATGGCTCGGTGGCCATGGTCGGTGACGGCGGCAACGACGCGCCGGCCCTGGCCAGCGCCACGCTTGGCGTCGCCATGGGCGCGGCCGGCACCGACGTGGCGCTGGAGACCGCCGACGTCGTGCTCATGTCCGACGACCTGCACAACGTGCCGTACGTCATCGCGCTCAGCCGGGCCACGCGCCGCACCCTGCTGCTCAACCTGGGCTTCGCGCTGTTCATGATCGCCGTGATGCTGCTGAGCATTTTCTCGGTCAGCCTGCCGCTGCCGCTGGCCGTCATCGGCCACGAGGGCGGCACGGTGCTGGTCTCGTTGAATGGCCTGACCTTGCTGGCTTTCCGGCGCCGGCCAACGGCCTGAAAACTTCCACAGCCAATCTGGGCTGGCAGCGCCGGCGGCGGCGCGCCAGCCCTTTTTTTATTGTCCAGGTTACGGCCTTTCATGGGGGTTGAATCCACTATTAAGCATCCATTTACTGACGGCCGGGCGCGGTGACTCCTAAGCTGAAGGGGTGCAGTCTGGGGCCGGCCCAGGCTGTGACCTGCCGCCTGGGGGCCGGACCTCTGAATAGGATGTTGGCCATGCGTATCGCTTCCCCTCTCGCTCTGTTGACCTGGCAGCGTTCGCTGCGGGCGCGTCTGACCGGTTTATTTGTGCTGCTGGCGCTGCTGCCGCTGATCGTCACCGGCGTGTTTGCGTACTGGCAGAGCCGGGCGGCGCTGCAGACCCGCATTGAGGCGGAGTTGGAGCGCGGCCTGCGCATCCAGACCTCGTCCATTGTGGCTTGGGTGGAAGAGCGGCGCGGCGATATGCGCGTGCTGGCCGGCACCGCCCGCGTCCGCACCATGGACCCGGCCCAGGCTGCCGATGCCGTCCGCCAATACTTCGAGATGTGGGGCTTCTACGAGACCATGTTCCTCGTGGATCCCGCCGGCCAGTCAGTGTTCGTCACCGACAACAGCTCGCTCGATCTGTCCGAACGCGAGTATTTCCAGCGCGCCCTGAGCGGCGAGGTCGTCTTCGCCGGGCCGCTGATCTCCCAGGCCACGGGCCATCTGGTGATGGTGGTGGCCGCGCCGGTGGTGGTGAAAGACCAGGTGGTCGGGGTGGCGGGGGGCACGCTGCTGACCAGCATCCTGGCGGCGCAGTTGGAGAAATATTGGCTGGGCCAGACCGGCGAGGCGTATCTGCTCAACACCGCGGGCTACTTCATCACCCCTTCGCGCTTCACGCCTGAGCTTCAGGCTAAAGGTCTGATCAAGGAACGCACCGAGCTGGAGCTCCGGCCGGACACCTTGGGCGCGCGGGAGGCCTTGGCCGGGCAGACCGGCGTGGCCCAGTATCGCGACTATCGCGGGCAGGCCGTCTTGGGCGCCTATGCGCCGGTGCCCGGCCTGCCCTGGGGCTTGCTGATCGAGCAGAACACGGCCGAGGTCTTTGCGCCCGTCACCCAGGTCCTGATCGGCCTGGGGGTGGCGGTGCTGGTGGCCGGCGCCGGTGTCCTGGCGGCGGCTGTGTGGGCCGGGCGTTCCATCGCGCGGCCTATCACCCGCCTGTCCCGCACCGCCCAGCACTTGGCGCTGGGCGAAGTCGAACAGCAGGTGGCCGAGCACGGCCAGGACGAGATCGGCGAAATGGCCGAGGCCTTCCGGCAGATGATCGCCTACATGCAGTCCATGGCGGCGGCGGCCCTGCGCCTGGCGGAGGGCGACCTGACCGTCGAGGTGGCGCCCCGCTCTGAGGCCGATGCGCTGGGGCGCGCTTTCCAGCAAATGCTGGCCGGCTTGCGCGCCGCCGTCGGGCAGGTGGCGGAAGCCGCCGGCCAGGTGGCCACGGCCGCCCCGCAGCTGGCGGGCGCCGCCGGCCAGGCCGGCCGCGAGACCGACCGGATCGCCGGCGCGATCAACCAGATGGCGGACGGCGCCGCCGCGCAGGCCCAGGGCGTGGCGCAGACGGCGGCCGCCATGGAGCAGATGAGGCGCGCCATCGACGGCGTGGCGCGGGGCGCGCAGGAACAGGCCGCGGCGGCCGGCCGCGCGGCCACCCTGACCGCCCAGATTTCGGATGCCATGCAGCAGATGAGCGCCCAGGTCCAGATCGTGACCGAGGAGGCCTCCGGCGCGGCCGAGGCGGCGCGGACCGGCGGCCAGACGGTGAGCGAGACCATTCACGGGATGGAGGCCGTCAAGGCCCAGGTCGGCCTCTCCGTGGAGAAGGTGCGTGAAATGGGCCGGCGCTCGGATCAGATCGGGATCATCGTCGAGACCATCGCCGACATTGCCTCGCAGACCAACCTGCTGGCCCTCAACGCCGCGATTGAGGCGGCGCGGGCTGGCCAGCATGGCAAGGGCTTCGCGGTGGTGGCGGACGAGGTCCGCAAGCTGGCCGAGCGGGCGGCGGCCGCCACGAAGGAGATCGGCGGCCTGATCAAGGGCATTCAGCACGCGGTCTCGGAAGCGGTGGCCTTCATGGAAACCGGCGCGGACGCGGTGGATCAGGGGTCGGTTCGCGCCCAGGAGTCGGGCCGGGCGCTGGCCGATATCCTCCTGGCGACGGACGGTGTCCGGACCCTGGCGGCGGATGCTCAGACATTGGCGGACTCCGCGGCCGCGGCCGTGGGCCAGCTGGTGACCGCCATGGACAGCATGAACGCCGTGGTGGAAGAGAACACCGCCGCGACGGAGGAGATGGCGGCTGGGGCGGCCGAGGTCACCCAGGCGATCGAGTCGATTGCCAGCGTGGGCGAGGAGAATAAATCCGCCGCGGGCGAGGTCGCGCACGCTGCGGGCGAGGTGCGCGGCCAGGTGGCGGCCGTGGCGGACTCGGTGGCCGGCCTGCGCGACTTGGCGGCCGCGCTGGCGGCCGTAGTCGCCCGCTTCCAATTGACGGCCGAGCCCGAGACGGCCTCCGCGCCAGCGGCGGACTGCCAACCGCTTTCGGCTGGCCAGCCCGCGGAGCCTGTCTGGCACGTCAACTAGCGGGCCGAACCGCCGCGCTAACGAAGGCCCCAATCCAGCAGTAGAAGCCCCAGGCTGGCGGCCAGCACGACGCCGGTCAACGGCCAACCAACCTGGACGAAATCGCGGGCCCGGTAGCCGCCGGGCCCATCACCAGCCGGTTGGCGGCGTGGGCGCCTGGGGACAAGAAGGCGGTCGAACAGTCCCGGGCGACGACCATCGCCAAAGTGCGCGGGTCGATGCCGATCAGCCGGCCGGCCGCGATGGCCACTGGCGCCAGCACCACGGCCACCACCTGCGTCAGCGCAACCGTCAGCCCGAACTGGCCGGCCGCCACGGCCAGCGGCCCGGCACCGCCGGCGGCGGCCGTGAGCTGCCGGGCCAGCCAGTCGGCGGCGCCGCTGCCCGTCAGCGCCAGGCTGATCGGCAGGATGGCCGCGATGGTGAAGACGGTCTTCCAATCCACGGCGCGGTAAGCGCGTTCGATCGTGACGCATCCGCCCAGCACCATCAGCGCGGCGGCCAGGAAGGCGGCCTCGGCGATGGGAAGGAGGTTGGCGGCCGGCAGGATCAATGCCCCTAGCGCCAGCCAAGTCCGCCGGCCAAATCCGTTAACTGACGGCCGGCCCCGTCGTATCCTCCTCCAGCACCAGAAAGTCCGGGTCGCGCCGGAGCACCGCCAAGCGCTCGCGCCGGCCCTGCCACAGCAGGGCATCGCCCAGGCGCAGGGGCACATCGGCCAGGCCCTCGCGCAGCGTGGTCCCCTCGCGCCACACCGCCAAAACGGAGACGGCGATGATCAGCATCACGGCCGAACTGCTCAGGCCGGCGAAGACCTGGCGCGGCGCCACCAGCCCGGTCAGGCCCAGCCTGAGCATGACCAGGATCGCCGCCACGTCGGCGCGGAGTTTCTCGCTCATGAAGACCACGATCGCCACGAGCAAGATCCCCAGCAGGAGCAGGATGCCGGCGGTCATCGGACCGGCCAGCAGGCGCTTACGGAGTCCGTCTGAACCAGAACCAGGCCGACGGCCAGGGCGGCTGATCGCCCACTTGGGTCTGGCCGTGTTCCACTTTGTCGAGCGCGAAGCCGGCTGAAAAGAGACGGCGCAGGCCGGCCTCGTCCAGCCAGCGCTGCGCTTCCGGCCCAGCCTGGTCGTCGTTGAGATGCGCAAAGAGGAGGTAAAGCGCGCCGCCCCTGAGCAGGCGCAGCAACTCGCGGTGATAGGCGCGCAAGCCGTCGGCCTCCAGCCCGTGGGCGCAGCCGACGTCCAGCGCGAAATCATACGGCCCGGCCAAAAAGCTCAGGTCGGTCACGGAGCCCTGGTGGAAGACAGCCTGTGCCGCCAAGCCGGCGCGCTCGGCCCGAGCCTGGGCTTCAGTCACGGCCTGCGGGATGAAGTCCACGCCGTCCACTGACCAGCCCTGGCTTGCCAGATAGAGGGCGGCGCGGCCCAGGCCGCACCCCAAGTCCAGAGCCCGGCCGGCTGGCTGGCCCGCTAGGCTGGCCGTGACCTCGGGGGGAGGCGCGGGCTGATCCCAGGGTACTGAGCCGGTTTCGTAGAGTTGCCGCAGGCGGTCGAAGTTAGACATGGTGGACAAAAAAGGCCTGCCCTGGGTAGGACAAGCCTTTTCTTGTGCGCCTGAAGGGATTCGAACCCCTGGCCTTTTGCTCCGCAAGCAAACGCTCTAATCCAACTGAGCTACAGGCGCATGCCTCAAATAGATTGTATCAGACAAAAAGGCGGGGAGGGAGGGATTTGAACCCTCGGTAGAGGTTTAATGGCCCCTACAAGCACTTAGCAGGCGCTCCCGATCGACCATACTCCGGCACCTCCCCGAGAGTGCGCCCAGGCGGAGGGAGAGGGATTCGAACCCCCGGTGAGGTATAACCCCACAGTTGTTTTCAAGACAACCGCCTTAAACCGCTCGGCCATCCCTCCCCGATATCTGCCTGTGTGGGCCGCATTCTACCATTCGCCCCACAGACTGTAAAGAGAGCGCGCCTCCTCCCTTTCCCGATTTTCTGTTATAGTGCCGGGTGCCCGCCCGGCGGTAAGCTCGGGCCGGGCTCAACGGCCCCGATTTCGCCGGCCTTGCGTCACTCCGCCTCGTCTGAACGCTTCGCCCCGTCAGCGGCACCAGTCTGACGACGGTCGGCCGCGCCGGAACCAGGCCAATCCTTTCGCTTGAAGGAGGTCCAACGATGCGGCGAGCACTGAGCGCGCTTCCTGTCTTGCTGCTGGCGCTATCACTGGCTCAGCCCGGTTGGGCCAGGCCGGCCAACCAGAGCGGCAACCTGCTGTCCAATGGCGGCTTCGAGACGGTGGGGTCCGGCGGTTATGGCGATGTGCCGGCCGGCTGGCAGCCCTGGTGGGCGGAATCGGCCAAGAACCCCG